>CAMWOF010000076.1 GCA_947175805.1 uncultured Clostridiaceae bacterium | reverse complement strand
TACGTATAGTGTGTGTGTATGTGTGTGTGACAGAGTCTCTCTCTCTCTCTATATATATCTATATATATATATATATATCTATATATCTATCTATCTATATATATATATATAGTTTTATAGAATTATATAAAAAAAAGGTAAGATTTAAAATTTGAGGGACGGATATATAAGGAGAGAACACACAAATTTAACTTTGGATTTAAAGAAAATTATTCAACCCTCTTGACAACCCCCAAAATCGTGCTAAACTGAATAGCAGTTGAATCAAAAAGGATGTTTGTAACAAAGGCAGAGTCTGCCTTGTTGCAAGCATCCTTTTTTGTTGCTCTTTTATTCAAATGAAAGGCAAAGCGAGAAAAAGGATACGGTAAAAGCGTACCTTGACAACTACATACTGACACTTCCAAAAAACTCACGCACCCGAGTAAATACAGTGCGAGCAACGCATTTTGCTGAGAAATGCGGGTCGATAATCAATAATCATAAGAACCATAAATCTGTATGAAATGATGGAGTATTCCGTAAGGGAAGACATTGTAGATGCATGTCTGCCGAGTGAGGAAGAAGACAGGTTTTCATTCAAAAGCCGGAAAGGAGCATGAGATGAAGAAAAGTAGAATAAACAGAATCCCATTAAACGAACGCTTAAATAATATCAACAAAGGCTATGCTGGAGATGAGGCATACAATACAGAGGCTATTATACGGTTTGCTAATATTCCTATTATGGAATACTTGGGAGCATTTCATCTTGAATGTGGGGGAATGCTGCGTAGTCTGCACATCAAAAGAGCGGATGCACAGCATATGACATATCAGGATATAGCAAAGCGGATATATACTATGTATCACTCAGAAGAAAATAAGAGAGATGCCATAAGGGCTATGAAAATTCTGGTGAAGCCATTTAATCGATGTTTTGAAGAAAGGAATCAGTATTATGGATAATGTAAAGAACCTGAGAATCCCGCTGGATGAAAGAATACAAAAGGATAACAAAGAAAAGCCGGATTTCTTAAAGGTCTTTGAGTTGTTTACGGATGATTATTTTATCGCATTAAGCGAAATCAGCCATGACCTGCATTTTGCAAATCGCTACAAAGAGTTTATCCATGAAAAAGAGGGGAATACACCTCATTTACTGTCTGTGTGCATGCACCATATTGAAACGCTTCCAAAGGAGGACAGAGATTTATTTATGTATTATACGCTCGTTGAACCCTTTGCAAAAATACCAACATTTGAAAGGAGCAAAAGTGAATGAACATATATCAGATGATGCCTGTAATCATAAAAGAAACCAGCACAGGCTACTTAAAGACAAGTATAGCAGATGAGCTTTTTAAGAAAAGGGAAATCCAGTGTATCGGGGAGATTACGGATGAGCTGGTATATTCTCTGATATTACAGTTACGTTACCTGCAGGCAGATAAC
Source organism: uncultured Clostridiaceae bacterium (assembly GCA_947175805.1). GTDB lineage: Bacteria > Bacillota > Clostridia > Lachnospirales > Lachnospiraceae > RGIG6919. The sequence continues at coordinate 7,842 of CAMWOF010000076.1, read as the reverse complement.
CCAAAAGAAGAAATTGTGATACATATCAACAGTCCCGGGGGCGAGGTTGCAAGCGGTCTTGCTCTGTATGATGTGATGAAAGCCATTTCCTGTCCGGTAAGAACTGTATGTGAAGGAACTGCGGCGAGCATGGCAGCTATCCTTTTTCTGTCGGGAAATAAAAGGGAAATGCTTCCTCATGCAAAGGTGATGATTCATGACCCGCTGATACATGGAAAAATTGGCGGCAATGCCTTGCAGATAGAACGCATCAGCAAAGATTTGCTAAAAACAAGGGAAATTATCGGAACCATCATTGCAGAACATACAGGCAAGACACTAGATGAGGTATATGAGAAAACAGCGGTAGACAGTTATTTTGGTGCAGAGGAATGTATCAAGTGGGGACTGGCTGACGGAATTGTTACTGAAATTAACTAAACCTTGAAATAAGAAATATAGAATACTCAACTTGAAACGGAAAGGAGTAATTTCAATGAAGCAAATAAGCAAAAAATCTACTGTACATTTCCCCAAGGATTCATACCGAATCTTAGCAAAAAATGAGATTGTAAGTAACAATACATGGATAACCGGACTGAACAATAATGATGTCATTATCGGTCCATCTGGGGCGGGGAAAACCAGAGGATATGTAATTCCTAACATTCTTGAAATGAACGGAAGCATGATTGTAGCAGACACCAAAGGAAGCATTTTAGGAAAAGTGCGTGGCAGACTGGAGGAAAACGGATATATCGTACAAAGTTTGGATTTTACGGGAAATACGTTGGAATGCGGTTACAATCCCTTTGGCTATATACGCTACAATGAAGAAAAGGATATTTTTTCTGTGCGGGATATCAAGACCATTGCGGCAGCACTTGTACCTCTTGAAGGAACACACGATCCGTTCTGGCATCTGGCAGCAAGGCAGTTATTTGAGTGTCTGGCAGCTTATACGTTGGAATGTCTTCCAAAGGAGGAGCAGAATATCACAAGTGTGATTAAGCTGTTCCGTATTATGGGGACAAATGCGTATTGTCGGCTGTTCCATGAGCTTGCGGAACTCGCTCCGGATAGTTATGCCATTTCCATATACGATATGATAAAGGGATATGTACAGGCTGAAAGAATGTATGAATCCATACGGGCGATTTTATCGCAGAAGCTGAGTTTATATGCGGAGGAAAGCATACAGAAGATGGTTACTCTTGAAAAGCAGGTTGATTTTCGGGAAATGGGAAGGCAGAAAACAGCATTATTTCTGACAATCAGTGATACAGACCGTTCCATGGATGAGCTGGTAAATCTATTCTACACGCAGGCTTTCCATGAACTATGTAACAGTGCAGACCGGGACTTTCCGGATGGCAGACTAAAGGTTCCCGTTCGGTTTTTTCTGGATGATTTTGCGGCAAACGTATTTATCCCTGATTTTGACAAAACCATATCGGTTATCCGCTCAAGGGAAATCGCGGTCAGTATTATCCTGCAAAGTCTGTCACAGCTTGAAAATATGTATGGGGAGGCAGGAGCAAAAACTATCTTAAATAACTGTGACAACTGCCTTTATCTGGGCGGACAGGATGTGGAAACCGCACAATATATCAGTCATAAAGCAAATAAATCTGCCAGTAGTATCTTAAATATGTCCTTAAATGATGCATGGCTGTTTCAACGAGGAACAGAGCCAAGGCAGGTGGAAAAGTATATCATGCAGGAGGAATTACAGTGTGGGTAAATAATTTAGAACATGAAAAACTGAAAACAGCGGTCATTCTAGCAAGGATGTATGGTGTAAGAGAAACCTTAGAGCCATTACCACGCATGTCGGATGAGAAAATGGTTGGTCTGATAACAAAGTGGACGGAAGAATATTTTGACACAGAGGAAGAAGATATTGTCAGGTTCTTTGAAAGTAAATTTTGCTAAATATCTTCCGGTTTCACATACTCAAGGATTTCGGATACAGGACAATCCAGTACCGTACATAAAACATCCAGTGTCTTTGTAGTGATAGCCTCGTTATGCTTCATTCTATGGAGTGTATTTGCAGGAATGCCGTGCTTAAATATAAGGGCATATTCCGTTATGTTCTTTTTGTAAAGTGTTTCATAAAAGGGTTTGTAGGAAATCATGGGATTACTCCTTTTTCATTTTAATAAAAAATATCATACTTTACAATTTGACTATGCCTAATATGTTGAGTATAATGTAAGATGGTTTGATTATATTTATCGAGCTGTAGACTTGTATTGGAACCAATCATAAAAATTATATAAAACTTTTTCTGTCTTCTGTCTGTCTTATTAGTGAGATGTTAATCACTAGGAAAGGAGAAGATGTCACATGACAGAAAATCAGGCAATACAGCTATTTCTGAAATTACTTCATAAGGAACGGCAGGAATATCCGGATAAGCCAGAAAAAAGAGAAGGAATATTTAGCAGGATTATAAGGTATATGAAAAGAGGAGAAAGGATATGACATATGAACAGGCAGTAAAACTGGCAAAGAAAAAAGAGGAGGCAGGATATCGCTTTCTATATGAGAGCACATACTGGGATAAATATTACATTGCATTAAAGTACATGAAGAATGAAGAGGATGCACTTGATGTATTACAGGATGCATATATGAAAGCGTTTGATAAGCTGGATACCCTTTATGAAGGGGAGAAATTTCCAGCATGGCTGGGGATGATTGTGGCTAATACAGCAAAAAATGCACTGGCAAAAAAGAAGCTGGTTCTATTTTCTGAAATGTATACGGAAAATGAAGGCGGAGATGCCCCTGAATATCAGATAGAGGATGAAAATATTGAAAACCAGCCGGAATTATCCTATACAAAAGAAGAGACAAGGGAGCTGGTTCAGCAGTTGATTGATTCCCTGTCTGAGGAACAAAGATTGTGCATTCTGATGTTTCATATAGAGGACATGAGTATTCGGGAGATAGCAGAAGCTTTGGACTGCCCGGAAAATACAGTGAAATCAAGACTAAATTATGGCAGAAAGAATTTAAAGACAAAAGCGGAAGAGTTGGAAAAACAGGGATACAAGCTTTATGGAGTTGCACCGCTGCCGCTGCTTTTGTATCTGCTCCGTATGGAAGGGGCTGCCTATCTGCCGAAAGCAGGCATCGCAGAGATGCTCACTTACCAGAAATTTATGAGCTGTTTCAACAGACACAGTCTGTCAGCCAATGTTGTACCATCGGAAGGAGACTGTTTGGCGAATCAGGAGGCAAATACAGCCGGTAAGGCAGTAAAACAGGTATTCATACATACGGCAACGGGTAAGATTATGGTTGCAATTGTTGCCACAATAATCGCAGTGGGAGTAATCATTGCAGTTATACAGAATAAACCTTCTGAAGATTCCAGTGCTACAATAGCTGAAAACAGCGAAAAGAATACACAGGAGATATCAGAAGCAGACGGAACGGATGGAAATGCCCAAACGACAGTAGAGCAAATCACAGAAACCCCAAAAACGGACGAGGATATTCTGGTGTCAGATGAGGACTACAGTAATCTTACCGGATTGACAAAGGAAGAACTGACCGCAATGTTAGTTTATGCACCGTCAAAGTATTCTGGTGGCGGCATGACTGACGAGGATATAGAGACTTTTCTAATGCATCTGTTGTTTGCAAACGCAATGCATATTAATTTGGAGGAGACAACGACTGCGGATTACCAGACTCAATGGAATACGGAGGTTATCAATAAAATGTTGTCTGCACTGGAACTCCCTGTAATGACAGATGAAAATGCTGCGTATTGGGCGGAAAAAGGGTTTCAGGTGTCAGGGACAACGGTTATGCAGTATGCAGCGACTGCAAATGAGTATTGCATAGGTGAAATATCAGCAGCAGACTATAATTCCAAAGAAATGTATGTTACCTACACTGTTACAACGAAAATCAGTCACAATGATGAACGTGGAACAGAGGAAATAAATGACGAGAGAACAGCAATTTTTGTTCCAAATGTTAATGGAAAGTATGTATTATCCAAGATAATTTCGGGAGTAGTAACTATAGGCGATAATGAGCAGGGTAACGATACGAAGCAAAGTGAGGTGAAAGACTGGAAGTCAGCCTACCGTGCAGTACTTAACGACCCTGTAAGCTGGCTTCGGGATAAGCAAAATGTAGACGGTTCTCTGCTGAGTGGGTTATCCAATTATCAGTATTCCCTGTTTGATATGAATCAGGATGGAACACCTGAACTGATTATCAGTGCATGGACAAGTGAGAATTTTGTGGATTGGTTTTTCTGTACATACAGTAATGCGGACGGAGCATATATGATTGCAAATCAGGAATGGAATTTCAGGCAGTCGATGGTTATTTGCAATAATCAATTGGCATGGTTTTACTATGATGGCTTTAGCCCGGATGTCAGCATTACATCCATCAACATGACAATGGTAAAAATAGAAAATTCAGGAGAAATTTATAGTGGGAATATGGAGTCGGCACCGGAAACAGAACAGATGGAATGCTGTCCTATTGGGGATGTAAGTGCCATAGAAAGATATTAAATATTTTATTTTTATAAAACTTTTTTCTATAATGCCCTGTCATATAAGTATAACAATAAAATGCAAACGCATTTATAAATTAAAAGTGAAAACGAGGAAATGAAAAATGGACAATGGAAGCAAAAGAAGAGAGGTGTATCAATGAAAATACATGGAACAAAGGTTGGGTCTGATGGAACTGGTTATTATAGAGGCTCTGATGGAAAATATTATTATGGAAATCCACAAAATGGCTATCTTACCGAAACAATACAGTCACAAAAGCAAGTAGCTCAAATGGCATCGGTACCTGAGCTGGGATATGGAGATATGAACGGTGCATATTCTTCTCCGATAAGTTGTGAAGGAGGATTTTTGGAGAGTGTCATGGTTGCAGTTGCCGGGATAGCGGCAGCTGCATTGATGGCAGCAATACTCATAGCTGTTATTATTAGTTCGATTATATATTGTTGCATCAGTGTCTGGCCGTTTTATTTTAGAATTCTTATGGAAAGTTATCGGGGAGGAGCAATTGATTTAGCTACAATTCTTGTAACAATAATGTTTGTATCTCTGTTAGTATATTTTATAAGTAATGCATATATTATCATTTCGAAAAGGCAAATGCGCTCAAAACATTTCTTGTTTGTGTGTACAATTGTGATGACGATTCTTTTATCCATCGTTAGTCTTATGGCTGGAGGACTGACGTTGGGTGTCTTTATAAATAATGTGTTAAATGGTGTTGCAATGGCATCGTTGCCTGTATTTATGTTGTGCTTTTTTGAACATTTGATAACAAAGGAATTAAGAGGAGATAAGCGCTGGTTTATTACAAGGATATCTATGCTGATTAGTATTATATTTATTGGGCATGAAACAGGGATGATTATTTTTGGAATTCTTGCGTTGATTGGAGGATGGTTTTTTAATCTTATATACAAATCCGTCGGAATTGAACTTGGAGGCGTATGGGATATGTCCCCTCAAATTATCATGGTAGTTGGTATAATCAGCGTGGTTATGGGTATACTGGCGAAAAAAAATAAAGGTGCATAAAGGAGAGGGTACATAAGGAAGTGCCATTTCTTTTCAGCGTAGAAATTATGCAAAATAATGCAAGTGCTGAATCAGAAACAGTGGAATCATGGAACAAATAGCAGTATGTGAACAGAAGCAAGAACAGCTCGTCCAAGAACTGAAAATACTGCTTCGTGGTATCCTGAAATTTATTTTACGGTTTCGGCAGTAGAATATATTATTTAGCAATTGGAAACTGGGAAAGCGGACAGCGTAAATCAGGCGATTGTACACTATGAAGCCAGACAGAAATAGAAAATCTAATTAATAAAACTTTTTGATGAAGTCGCTTGTCTTATAGACATAAGAGTAAAACTCATACCCTTAGATATTTCAAGACAGGGTTAAAAGTAATTGTGTAAGTTTGTAAAAATGTTAATTGCAGAAAGGAAGATTATTATGAAAAAGAAACTAATTTGTACAGCAATCATTTTAACTATGATTACATCCCTGACTGCTTGTGGCAGTAACGCTGATTCTAATGTTATGTCGGATGATGGAAGCATGACTGAATCAGAAGAAATAGCAACTAAAGATGAGGCAGAAAACGAAACAGATATGGTTGTTGCAAATGTGACAAGCTCTACATATAACAAAGATAATGTGGATAATTCCACAAACAATCCTGCAGCTACCACCAGCCAATCAGCAAACAGCGATTCTAAGACAAACACCAGTACAGAATCCAGACCTACAACAGAAGCTCCAAGACAGGATTCTCAGACAACTACAGAAGCTCCTGCTGCAACAGAACAGCCTGCAACCACAGAAGCTCCTGCAGCACCTGCTACAGAACCGGAAAAAGAATGTCCGAGGTCTTCTACAGGTAAGCACATGTGGTACGACCATTACAAGACTATCACAGTTGTAGACCAAGAAGCATATGATGAGAAAACTCCAACAGGAGAATATCAGACCAAAACAGAAAAACATATGTATGCCTCTGCCTATACAAAAAATCCTGAAACTGGTATGAACACTTATGTATGTGACATAGATGTAACAGGTATGAACGTTGCGGATGCAAGAGCCTATCTCAAAAGTATGGGTTATGACATGGGCAACACATGGAGTGACTATGTTACCGTTACTGACTATGACAATCCAATCTATAATACTGTTCATCATGACGCTGTAACACATACAGAACGAGTGCTTGATTACACAGACTGTACTGTCTGCGGAGCACGCAAGTAACCATAACAGATTCAAAACTGCCACTGTAAATAAAACAGTGGCAATTTTTTTCTCAAAATCAACTGAAATGTTGAAACAAACTTACGAAATGGTGAGAACAAATGTTTGGATATAAACCTTTTACACATAAACACAGACACATCTGTAACAACATACTTTTTAAAATCTTGAAATATCCTGCAGCGACTTCCGCTGCAAAAACCACATTGCATGACTACCGTCGTCTGTCTATCACAACCTATTACAGTGGACTTTTTCATCGGTCATTTTGACCAACTCAAAACTCCTATCAGACAAGCCGAAACGATACTGGAAAAAACATTTTGCTGCATAAATCATTAAAACACACAGGTCAAAAAATATAGAATGATACCTCTGCAGTCGCATACGCTGCATACGCCTGTTGCGGTATCTATCCACACATCAATACACTTAATATATTGAAAATTGTGTGATTATACTGCGTGTCATTAGTACCCAAAATAATTATACTCAGACTAACGTATTTATGCGGCTTCTAGGGGCATCAGTATAACGAGTATACTCAGTATACTGAAAAATGTCACTAAAAATGTTTCCAGTATAATTCGCTAAACCGCTCTATTACTGAAGAGATTGACTTTTTCCCATAAATACCTCTTTGTTGTGGGAAAAATAGCAAAAGGGCATAAGGGGGACTGACACACTTCGTGTGCTCGGCATAGCCGAGAGTCCTGTCTGCTTCGCAGCCACTTTTCTCCGCTATCGCTCCGAAAAGCCCTTACTGCGGAGCTACGCTCCTTGCCCTTGTAACGTCCATCGAACGTTCCTGCGGGTGCCCCGTCACAGCATAGCTGTGAATATTTGCTTACACTAATGCTACCTAAAATAACAAAAATATTTATGTAAATGCATAACCGACCGCATAAATAAAAAGGGGTGCATGTTATGACTGTAAAATGTGAGATGGATGCGGATGCGTTGCGCAAGAGCTTATGGAGTGGTGGGGCAGATACCCTTCATGACCTTACTAATGCGGAAATAGAAACTATATTATATATGCTTGATCATATAT
>CAMWOF010000075.1 GCA_947175805.1 uncultured Clostridiaceae bacterium | reverse complement strand
CTGCTGCGTTTGGGAAACCGTATCCGTATGCGGAATCAACATCTGCAAAGGTACCTGTCCTATCATATGACCACTTCCGTCCTTTCAAACTTAACATAATAGTCCTAATAACCCACATGCTCAATCTCGCCGCCTGCCAGTCTGAATATGCAGCGCTTTACACTTTGTCTGACAGCTTGATAATGCCCGTTTAAATGCACCTCTGTTCCCACATTGACCACATCAGACACCTTTATCTTGCAGCCCTGGCTTTGCTCTACCGCCTCTTCTATCTCCTTGATTTCTACATCATTATCATTAAACTGTTTTTCCAACTGCTTCAAGTTCTCTGCGACAGATTGCAATTTCTTTATCTGCTCCGGCAAGAACTTTGCTCCCTTGGCAAGCTGTGTGCGGAACATATTCACCACACCGGTATATTTTTCAATATCCTCCTTGATAGATTCATTTGTCGTCCGCAGCTCATTCAGCTTATCCAGCTGCTCCTGAAAAATTCCTACCCGCAGCACTGTCAGTGTCTCCATCTGGTTGCCGGTAGAACGCACATCTATCATATGACCCGCAGAAACATCCCCGCCAATAATAAATGCCTTTTTCCCATTTACAACAATGTCATTCCCCGCCTTCACCTTACTGTGAAGCAGGGAGCCTACGGTAATGTTATTTTTTGCGGTCAGCGTACCGCTCTCCACAAACTTGGCGACGATATTATTTTCTGCCTCCAGATAGCCTTTTGACATTCCCTGCATGCCTCGGTTTAACACGATACTATCACCGGAATAAATATATGCGCCCTCCACAACTCCGTTTACCTGCACAGAGCCCTTTGCCCGGATGGTAAAGCCGGTTCTGACATTTCCCGTGACAATCACATTGCCATCGTACTCAATATCCCCTGTAGAGGGATCCACATCAGCCATCACCGTATATGTATCTGAAACAAATACCGTGTCACCTACAAGCTGCACATCACCGGACACATCGCTGAACATCTGCAGCTTATCTTCAGACACAGAAATATTTCTGCTGTACTTCAGGGAAAGGTTCTTTACCTTGGCCGGCGCAATCTCGTTGCCATATACATCCTTCCCCGGCTTCCCCTGTACGGCAGGGGTCAGTGTTGCCAGCAAAGCGCCCTTTTCTACCTTGGTAAAAATATTCAAGGAATGGAAATCTACAGAACCATCCTCTAACTGCTTTGGTTTTCCCGTAGGGTTTACGTCAAAATTGTAGGTAATATACGCATCCTTTCCCTGCACAGGCTGTGTACCCCTGGCAACCACAATATCCGTACAGTATGTTCTATTCTGTACAAAGCCCTGCAGGATTTCCGCATTAATACCGTATTGTATGTGGTTATACTGCAAATCACCGACAATCTCCTTCATATCCATAACCTGCCCCTTTGTGGTAGGCGGATAAAATCTGGCGGTTGCCGTCATATGGTCCTCGGAGAAGCGAAGCTCCATGGATTCACCGAACTCCAGTCCCTTCTGGTCGGAAACCTTCGCAAATGCCTGATTCTTCACCGCAGTTTGAATCACCATGTTTAACTCTTTAATATCATAAGGACCGATACCTTTTTTATCAAGAAAGGCCGTCAGCTCCATCACATCTACATTCTGCCCACCATCCTCAGGCGGAAAAATAATTACATAAATACCGTCTGCCCGATTGTCCAATTGAAAATATCCATTTTTAACCCCCATAAACGACCTCCTAATTAATGTATTGCCTTTTCTAAACAGAAAACATAATACGAATCTCGTCCCCCAATGTCTGCTTCATGCGCATCAGTGCCTTTGTGTGAATCTGTGAAATTCTGGACTCCGATAATTCCAGAATACTGCTGATTTCCTTAATCGTCATCTCCTCGTAATAATACAGGGAGATTACTTTTCTCTCATTTTCCTTCAGGGACTCAAACGCCTGTGCCAGCTTTTCCTTCAGCTCCTGCTTCTCAAAGGCCGCCTCTGGTTCTGATGATACACCATTTTTGCTCTCTGCGCCATGGTAATCATTTCCCATATCCAGATACTCATCCAGAGAAGAAAGACTGGTCACCTGTCCCTGCCAGTCATAATATTCGTCCAAATCAATGCCAAGCTCCGATGCAATCTCTTCGTCTGTTGCCTGCTTTCCTGTATTTGCCTGAATATTGATAATTGCCGTCTCAATCTGCTTTTGCTTCTGACGGACAGACCTGGGAATCCAGTCGAGCTTGCGAATCTGATCTAAAATAGAACCCCGGATTCTTAAGCTTGCATAGGTTTCAAATTTGTTGCCCTTCATATAATTAAACTTGTCAATTGCATCAATGAGACCGAATATACCATAGCTGACCAAATCCTCATACTCCACGGCGTATCCGAGATACATATTAACTCTGCCTGCAACCACCTTAACCAATGGAACATATTCCATAATCAGCTGCTCCCGTATGGACGGATCCCGTTTTTTCTCATATGTCTGCCATAATGCGTTGCGTTCTTCTTCTTTCAAATGAATCCCCCCTTAAGAAAGTCTCAGCTAAACCTCCTCTGCACCTGTCTCTTGTTCCTCCCCCGGCTCCGCATTTTCCGCCTGCTCCATTTGCATCCGGGCATCCTCCAGTTGTTCCTTCGTAGGCATCTCCAAGGCTTTTTTAATGACCCACACTACAATATTTGCCAATATCCAAAAAACCAATAAAACCAGCAGAAGATGTACCAGGCTTATGGTCAAATCCCGCCCGGTAACAAAATCGCAAACCATCATCGCAAGTCCTGCAATCAACACAATAAATGCCCTTAAATACTTTAGCCGCTCATTGACACTACTGTTTATATTACTTGTGCGCTTTGTGCCGTTCACATTATTTTTGCTGCTCACGCTGTCTACATTGCTCACGCTGTCTGCATTGCCTGCACTATCTGCATTGCTATTCTGATCATTCGTATTATTATTGTTGTTATCCATAATCAAATCACCTTATCCATTTTGCCTGCTGATGTGATTTTTAACTCATATGTTGCCGGATTAAATAGAATCGTCCGGCCATAATTCAGACCAGTATCCTGCGCAACCACAGGAATTCTGTGTCTTCTCAGTGCTTGAAGCACAGCCATAACATTCTGGTCACCAATGCTGTATTTCTCTCCGGGTCTGCTGAACTCAAACATCTTCGCGCCGCCGGCAATCTTTGCCTTTAACATCATCTTCTTAATACCTATAGCCTCCAGACGCTCTATCATCAAATCCACACCAGTGTCCGCAAACTTTGCACGGTTTGTATTCTCACGTATCCTTGTGCTGTCCGGCAGCATCACATGCACCAGACCTGCAGTCTTATTTAATTCGTCATAAAGAACAACACCTACACAGGAGCCAAGTCCTAATGTAGTGATAGAATCAGGGGCCTTACAGACATCCAAAGCCGCAATCCCTACTTTTATTATCTCGCCCATAACACATATCAACCTCTACATCTTCAGTTTTAAAACATTACACATTTTCTGATAAGAATCCACGCTGGAAACCATGAGCAAACGCCCATCGATATCCTGTTCCACATCCTTAAAGCCGGACTCCACCAGGAATCCCTTGTCACCGGTCTGTCCAAACTCAATCACAGGTACGCTTAAAATAGCGCCTGCCATATCAATACACACCTGCGGCGGCGACAGCTTCAGGCTGAGTCCTGTCAGACCTTCTAATGCCGTCAGATAAGTACCCTCGATAATATTACCAATTTCTTTAATCGCCGAAAAATGTATATGGTCATAAAAATCAATAGGCCCCGCTGTTTTTAAAAGCATATTGATTAAATTATCCGCCTGTGATTTTTGCAGGACAAATAAGAACATGCCCTCCGCATCGCCTTCAAACAGACTTAATACACCCACCGTAAGCGCTTCCGGCCCACCCATCATATTTGCAATTTCATCGAAATCCAAGGCTAAAACCTTGGTAAAATCTATAGTCAGCTTGGAATTCAGCATAGCGGCCATCGAGGTGGCAGCATTTCCGATTCCAATGTTGCCAAGCTCAGTGATAATATCCTTTTCTACCGTTTCCAACTCATTAAATGATTTTTTCTCCATGCACTAAACTCCTATTATATTGCTCCGCTGCAGGATAAATCCTGCCATCGGAAAAATCCAATGTTAATCACTGTCTATGTCATTCAGCAGACTGGCAATATTCAACAGGGAAATCAAAGTCTCCCCATACTTTCCCACACCGGTCAGACTGGACGGCTCCTCCTTAGATGAATCAAAGGCATTCTTTTCCACATCCTCCTCAGACAGCGTTACAACCTCTCGCACCTCATCAACCACAATCCCCAGCTTTGCATTCTGCTCTGTCTTAATAATGATAATCCTGGTAGCGCTGGTAGGCTCCTTCATATCCATCTCAAACTTCAGACGCAGGCTCATCACAGGGACAATCTCGCCGCGAAGGTTGATGACGCCCAGAAAATATGGCTGTGCCTTCGGCACCCTCGTAGGATTCTCCATACGGACTATGTTATCCACATAGCCGATTTCGATACCGAACTGCTCATCATCCAGCTTCACAACAATATACTGCTTGTTTTCTACACTTACTGCATTTTCATCCATGCTGCTTACCTCCTAGACCAATGTATTTGAGTCGATAATCAGGGCAACCTCACCGTCACCGAGAATGGTAGCGCCGCTAATCATCCTTGGGATATTGATGTACTTGCCCAGAGGCTTAATTACAATCTCCTGCTGTCCAATCAAGTTGTCTATAACAAGACCAGCCTGCTTATCCCCTTTCTTTGCTATCACAACAATCAAGCTTTCCGAATCTGACTCTGCAGGTTCACAGTCCAATATCTCATCTAATCGGATAAGAGGAATGACTGTACCTCGAAGATTGATTACCTCGTTAGACTGTACATATCTCACCTCGGAAACCGGCACATCCACAACCGTATCAATAGAATTCAGCGGCAATGCATACTTTTCATTCCTTATCTCTACCATCAATGCCTGAATAATCGCCAACGTCAGCGGAAGACGCACAATAAATGTCGTACCCTCACCCAGCTTGGATACAACCTCCACATCGCCGCCTAAGCCTTCAATCTTATTCTTAACCACATCCAGGCCAACGCCCCGTCCTGATATGTCCGAAATCTTCTCTGCTGTGGAGAACGCCGGCATAAACAGAAGGTCAACCGCCTCCTTATCTGACATATATGCCGCCTGCTCCTCTGTGATGCTTCCTTTTCTGATGGCAGAAGCCTTTACCTTCTCCACATCCACCCCGGCACCATCATCACTGACCTCAATCGTGACATTATTGCCGTCCTGATAAGCATTCAGCCGAATGGTTCCCACCTGAGGCTTCCCCTTCTGAATACGCTCTAAGGTAGACTCTAAGCCGTGGTCAGCAGCATTTCTCAACATATGCATCAATGGGTCGCCAATCTCGTCAATAACCGTACGGTCAAGCTCCGTTTCCTCACCGGACATAATCAGCTCCATTTCCTTATTCAGCTTCTTTGACAAATCCCGAATCATCCGAGGGAATCTGTTAACAACACTCTCAATCGGCACCATTCTTACCTTCATAACCGATTCGTGAATACTCGTTGTAATTCTCTCAAGGTACTCAATCTGTTCATCAAAGCCCTGGCTGTTGCCTTCCACAGCACCGACTGAAACCAGTCCGTTCTTAGCAATAATCAGCTCACTCACCTGATTCATCAAATCGTCAAGCTTCTCAATATCCACACGAACGGAACGGTTTACCACCGGCTTGCCGGCAGGTTTCTTGTCCGGCTTCTTACTAGTATCCTCTCCAGTATTTTCCGATGTCTTTGCCGTGTCCTTAACGTCTTCCTTCTTTGCCTCTTCTACCACAGGCGCGTCAGAAAGGGAAATCTCCTCGTACACACATTCCTCAATCTCAAACACATCCATAACTGCCTTATATAAATCCTCACCGGACTTCTCTGTAATCACAAACATGCTGAAATCAAAATCAAATTTCTCATCCTCAATATCCTGCACACTTGGCTCTGACTTGATAATCTCACCAATACTTTCAATCCCCTTAAACACCAAAAACGCCCTTGCCGCCTTCAGAATACAGGATTCCTGCACATATACAGTTGCACCAAATACATGCTTGCCTGTAGCCTGTGCCTCTGTTATAGCGTTACGCTCAAAATCTGCAATCGCCATCTGCTTAAACTTCATTTTATCGGTGTCCGAGGATGACGCTGGCTTCGTCTCTGCAGGTGCTGCCTTAGGCTGCTCGGCAGGACTTTCCTGTTTGCTGCCGCTTCCTAAACAGCCATTCAGCAATGAAATAATTTCATCATTATCCTCCGTTCCCTCGTCTGCAGTTTCCTGAATACTGGATACATATACCTCAAGTGCATCTAAACACTTAAACACTACATCTACCAAGTCGGCAGTCACATTCATCTTCCCGTTGCGAATCTCTGAAAACACATTCTCCATATCATGTGTCAGTCTCTGCATCCGCTTGAAGCCCATGGTGCCTGCCATCCCTTTTAAGGAATGGGCTGCCCGAAAAATCTCGTTAATGGTATCTTCGTTTTCCGGCTCAGATTCCAGAATCAACACCTGGTCGTTTAAAGTCTGTAAATGCTCCTTGCTCTCATCAATAAATATTTCGAGATATTGACTTATATCCATGCTAACGCACCCCCACTTGTATTTTTATAGCCTCCGCTATCTCTGTCAATGGCCTGATTTCATCAACCATGCCTGCCTCCGTGACTGCTCTCGGCATACCGTAAATCGTACTGGTAGCGGCATCCTGGGCAATCACATGAATCAGTTTACTGTTGTTCAACCGTTGAATACCCTGTGTGCCGTCAGCCCCCATGCCGGTTAACACCACGCATATAATTTTCTCGTAATTGGAATTCTCCAGGCTCTCATACATATAGTTGGCACATGGCCGAAGACCGTTTACCGGCGGCATCTCAGAAAAGGATACGACGTGTCCCGTCCCTCTGGCTTTTACCAGCAGATGCTTGCCGCCTCTGGCAATATATACATGTCCGTTTTCCAGCACCTGGTTATCCTCCGCCTCCGATACCTCCACCTTCGACAGATGATTTAACCGCACTGCCAAAGAATTCGTAAAACCCGCTGGCATATGCTGCACAATAATCACCGGAGCAGCTAAATCTGCCGGAAGCAGCGGGATTATATCCTGCAATGCCTTCGGACCTCCCGTAGAACAGGCAATCGCCACCAGCCTGCCGTGCCCTGTCTTTGTCTTTTGGGTAACAGGTCTGGTCCTGGCATCCCTGGGAACCGAATTCACAAGCTTCTTATCCTCAAGGGAATACTTTAAGACTCTTAGAATATGTGTCTCAAACTCCTCCCGCTCTTTTAAGACACTCTCCGGCTTGCGTACAAACTCCAAAGCCCCCAGCTCCAGCGCCTCAATAGTATCCTTCGTATCGCGTTTGGAATACCCGCTGATAACGACAACAGGAATGTCCACATCATTTTCCTTCAGCACTCTCAGGAATTCCACACCGTTCATCTTAGGCATATGCATATCCAGAAGAATCATATCCACATGCTCTGTCTCCACAATGCTCAGACCCTCCAGACCGTTAGATGCCTCCCATGCCACTTGATATTCTTCAGTTTTATTTATTATAGCAGATAACGCTCTTCTCATAAGTGCAGAGTCATCTAAAATCAAAATATTTTTTTTCATAATAATTAACTCCTGCCCTTTGATAAATTTCTGCGCTCTTCCTCAAAAATGAAACGTATAATCCGCTCCTGCAGTGACTTATCTATATTCACAAACTCAATTCTGTGATCCCTAAGCCGCGGATTGTTTTCCATAATAAAGCTCCGTAAAAGCTGCCCATAAACAGAAATCGTTAAAAGACGGCCTGCCGCATCCTTAATCGGAAAACGGAACTGCATATAGCATCCCTTATCAAATTCCGCTGCGGATACAATGCGGATTCCCCCGCCGCTCAAGTCCATCATCACTGCATTATACCAGGTCGAATTTTCAAACTCTTCCTGGCTTTCCGGCACATTTCCCTTTGCCAGCTCCTCTTTTACAATACGACACTCTACATTTGTGCGGTAGACAAAGCGGTAATACTCCCGGCGCTGCACCTTTGTAAGCTCCGTATAGAGAGCAACATCCATAAAAAACATATTGCCCGTCTTATACCGCTCCACTATGATGCATTTGCAGGTATACAGTCCATTTTTTGCATATATCCAAATCTCATATTTATCCCCTACAGCCAGCGGAACAATTTTTCCCTCATAAAAAGGCATCGCCATCTGTAATACGCTGTTTTCCTTGATATCCGATAACCGGCTAGGATATACAGGGATTTTTTCATCCTCTCTGCGCATCTGCCTGATTTGCTTTAGGTCTATCTTATCTCCAATAGATATAAGCTTTCCAATCTCCATTATTTATTTCTTCTCCTAGTCTTAATATAATTTAAAAACACCCCTGCTATTCCCTGTCCTTGCTGCTCCTCATATTTCTTATCATTCACAATTCTGTCCGCAATCCCGAATATCAGCCTGGCTGTCTCACCTTTGGGCTCCGTTATTGTGATTGGATTTTGTTCAATCACAGCTTTTGCAATATTCCTATCATGATATATGTATCCTATGTACTCTAACTGGATATTTAAAAATTTTGAAGCTACCGCATTTAATTTTTTATAAATCTCCATACCCTCGCTTTCGCTCTCAACCTTGTTGGAAACAACATTGATTGTCTTTTGCGTAGCGATAAACTCCTTCTTGCGGTTCACCGCCTTCAGCAAGGAATACGCGTCTGTAATAGATGTGGGTTCCGGCGTAACCACCAGCATGATTTCCGGACAGGTTAACACAAACTCCAAAACAGAATCAGAAATCCCCGCACCGGTATCTATGATAATATTATCATACATAGAATCTAACTGGGACAGCTTTGAAATTAAAAGCTTAATCTGCTTACTGTCTAAATTCCCCAAATCCTGCACGCCGGAGCCTCCCGATATAAACCCGATATTCATCGGTCCCTCCGTAATAATATCCGATATATTTTTTTGCTTATAAATCAAATCAGATATATTGTACTGCGGACGGATTCCCAGCATAACCTCCACATTGGACAATCCAAAATCGGCATCCAGAATCAGAACCCGTTTCCCCATTTTTTCAAGCTGAATGGCCAGATTAACAGAAAAACTGGTTTTGCCTACACCTCCCTTTCCACTGGTAACAGCCAACACTCTAAGCGGTGAGCTGTAACCGTCCAGTCTCTGCATTTGTGCCCTTAAATTCGATGCCTGATCCATTAGTCACAACCCCC
>CAMWOF010000074.1 GCA_947175805.1 uncultured Clostridiaceae bacterium | reverse complement strand
GTAGCACGGATATGCTTGTACGGAATATCTATATCCAGGGAAACGACCTCCCTGCCACTGGCATTATAAGCCTTCATCTCATACTGATGCAGCTTTTGCGCATTCTCCTTTTCATAAACGATACCCACATAAGCCGTATTATAAAATATGCTCTTTATCTCGCTGTTCAGCGCAACCTTGGTGAGTTCACTTGGTTTTTCCTTCATGGAGTAAAAAAGAAGCTGGTTATCTCCAAATGCACATATGGTATGCTCCCCGAAAAAAACAACCTTAGACACTAAGGTATCCTCCAAATCAAACCCGCCCATAAAACGGTCTGCATTTTCATTCTGTCCGACAGAACCAAAATTGTAGGTACCCAATTGATTTTTCATTGCTACCCCGTCAAAGCATACATAGCTGGTAACCAGCTTCTGCCCGTCCGCAGACAACGCAATGTCGAGCGGATACCCACTGCTCTCAGCCGTGGTGAAATTCTCACTAATCTTCTTACCATTTTTGTCGTAGGTCAGAATCAGGTTGCCGGTATCGCTCTCAAGCACTACCGCAAACACGCCCTGAAGCGCAACATCCACGTCAATAATCGTATACTGTGTTGTCGTCTGGTTTAACTTCCCCTCTCTGCCAAAAAGATAAACCTGATTGCCATTAAAATCTGCAATGGCGATATAGTCCCCCGCTACCACTGCACGGGGCATCTTCATGGCATAGCTTTCCATCCACACCGTATGATTATTCCTGTCAACATAAGACACCCCGTCTTTGCTGTATTTTATGTAGTTATCACCGTATGCAAGATATTCCATACTGGTGACATCCTCAATCTCATAAGATGCTATCACCTCATATGCATTATAGCTTCTGGATGACACGGATATGTATAATCCTGCGCCAGCAACCAGCAATACCAATAAAAACAATATAAGCAGTCGCTTCCAGAATCTACTCCGGCTCGCATGGTTTATGGCCGCCTCATCGTTATCTGCAACGACTGTCAGCCCTTTTTGCTCCTTGCGTTTCAGTAATTCACGTCTCTCTTTTTTATCCATTGTACTCACATTCCTTACCATGCACCGATATCTGAATAATTTACCATCTTGAATTTACATTATACATTATTTTTTGCGATTCTACTACCCTGTTTTTTATTTTCCTAAAGCGGAGTTTTTTCCACATGCAATTGTGCTTTTCAAACCGTCCCCCGCTTAAGGCACCGTAGGAATCAATATCTTTTGTCCGATGTAGATATCATCCCCGTTCTCCAGATTATTCGCCTCTATAATTTTATCCACATATTTTGTTGTCCGATACACACTGAGACTAATGGAGGTTAACGTATCACCCTCCTTTACCGTATAATATACCGGCGTGTCATTTTTCATAACAACGGAAGCCTCCGGCTCTTCCGTATTGTCAGTAGTGCCTTCATGAGAGGTATCCCCGCCATCCTTCTGAGTGGTTATACTTGTATCGCCTTCTACAGCGGAGCTTCCGATTTCCTGTGCAGAGGAATCTGCCTCCGTGGTGATATTTGCACTAATCTGCACAACCTTGGTTTCACTGGTATCTGCAGCCGCTTCCTTGCCCGAACTTCCGTTTTTTCTTGTCTCCTGAACCGCCAGCTCTACCCGGTTTAACGAAACCTCCAGGCTTTTCATGCGGTCATAACTGTTTAACACCGTGACCCCCAGTGCCAGCACTGCCACTGCGAGCACAGAGCTTGCAACATATATCAATTGCGGCCGTTCCGGCTCTGGTTTGCGCTTGTTCCGACTCAGCATTTCATGGTAGGTTGTCAACAGCTCCTCATCCTTCTGCTCCGCTTCCTCACTCACATCATCCGCTTCCACATCCCTGCCAATCATATAATTCTGCATCGCCTCATTTTTTGTGTAATATATATAGTATCCAAGCTGCTTGCGCAAACCGTTTCCTTCATATAAATAAAATACATCATCCCCCTCTAAGGCATCAATAATATAAAGCACTTTGTCCCGCCCAGGGAAGTTGTCCAAGTGTGTTTTTACAATTTTATCATTGATGCCGGTAGAAAAACCAAGTCTGGATAAAAACCAACCTACCACCGACAGCTCAGGAAAGAAGCTTCGTGTCGTCTCATAGATTTCACTCCATGTCTCATTGGTAAACACCGTTTCGTCCAAGTCCAATTCCAGATTCTGCGCTTCTATGGCGCCACTGATAAACAGCACTTCTCCCTTCTCACTTTTTTTGTATTCCCCCAGCAAAATAGCACCCCTGGAATAAGTGTTGCTGGGCTTTGCAAGACGGTTTAAATATGTAACAACATAATCCTCTATGTATATCTTGCGATTACCGGAGGGTTGTCCCACCTGCCTTATATTTTTAGGAAGCCTGACACTGTCAGCCCCTTTTACGGTTTCCTGGGATTCATTTTTGTCATATACGATCTCTATCATAATCCGACTCCTTTCTATTGATTTATGGGTTTTTGCCGCATAATTCTCAAGCATTTGTTTTCGTTTCATGATAGCATCATATAAAAATTGAATATCTCTAAAAATGTCACCTGCGAACGCATTATTTCTATATTTCCTATACAAATTTACAAAAATAGTCCTCTTTCTTCTGTTTAAATTGCCTCATTTATTTACATACTATTTTCTATCGGCAATGCCCGATAGAGGAGGGAACTATGTTTACAGCCAGCATTTCAAATACAACCTATATTGACAGCAGCACATCAAGTGGATACATTTCCCTGGGAAAGCAAATCCTCCATATTTTAAACGAACATTTTTCTTATGACCAGACATTGGTTATATTATGCATTGGAACAGATAGGGCAACCGGTGACTGCCTCGGCCCACTAGTGGGCGAACAGCTAAAAAGCCGGCTTCATTTTTCCAAAGACCATTTATCCTGCATCGTCTTTGGCAATCTGGAAACACCGGTGCATGCAGTAAATTTAGAAGAGACGATTGAACATATTTATAAAAATTTTGATAATCCCTACATCATTGCTATAGATGCGTCTCTTGGCACCACCTCCCATATAGGATATGCAACGGTTTCTCCCAATGCCATCCTTCCGGGAAAGGGAGTCCAAAAAAAACTGCCTGCAATCGGAGACCTCTCCATTACAGGCATTGTAAATTTGTCCGGTTTTGCAGGCAGCGCACTGCTGCAGAGCACCAGGCTTTTTACAGTCATGCAATTGTCAAAAATGATTAGCAATGGCATTTGTTATGCCCTGCGAAATTATACAGCCGAAGCATATGCAAAAACGTCCTATCTGGACTCTCCCTTATAGACCGCAATCGCATCGCCCACCGTATCTGCACTGCCATCTGCCATAATTGCCACCAAATCAGCAAGCCCTTGTGCCTTACTTAGATTTGCACCCAGATATTTCTCATAACTCTGCGTATACTCCAGAGATTCCTGCTTTACTTTTTGCTCCAATTCATGTATCGCTGATTCACACTGCTGCCTTACATTCTTCAGTTCCGCCACCTTCGGCTGCCGTCTGTTCTGTATCTCGTTAATCACCAGATTCTTGCTGCTTTGTTCAAACTCCGTCAGCGCACTTTGCTTCTGCGCAGCGATATAATTTGCCTCCTGTTCTAATTCCGCAAGACGGGCATCATATTTACTCAAATCATAGACACTCTCATCCTTGTCCTTTGCAATTGAATTCCTGACCGCCTTCATCTGCTTCTGATTCGCATGTATCTGGTTTCTGATTTTCCCCGCCTCCGTAAGCGCCTCTTTGTGCTGCAACTTTGTAATGTTAAACACAAAAAAATATATACCAAACTCTGCAGTTAAAAGCAGTGTCAGAACAACGGTTAAAAGCAGTGGGCGGCTGCACAGCCCGACATATACCGCTCCCGGTAATGCCACCAACATAATCAGCATCATGCTGACCAGCCTGAAAAAATCCCCAATCCGCTGCGGCATAAAGAGTCCAAAATAGAAGGAGGAGGCACAAAAGGGCGGTACCTGTTCCTGCTTAAACATTGTCTTCATCTCAATGCCTAATCTGCGGTTCATCTCCTTAAGCTCAGCCGTCTCCTCAGCCACGCGTGCAGAAACATATTTTTCCTTGCGCCGGTCACGCTTGGCCTGCACCTCTCTGACCTTACTGTGCACTGCATCCATCTGCTTATCATAACTTACGGCAAGCTCCTCTTTCCGCCGTTTCAGTGTATTGTCTATCTCCTCCTGAATCGACTTCTCCTCTGCTGTTATCATTTTCTTGGTGCGTTTTTCATTCGCACGGTTTTCTTCTAATTTGGATTTATCCGCTTCTAAAACCCGCAGCGCCTCCTGCGCACTCAGCAGGTATTCCGGGCCTGACTGAAATACATTGTTCTCTGCCATATCAGGATTCCTCCTTTCGCAATTCCCTATTATTCTAGCAAAATCCGCAAAATTAGACAACCTAAACTGCCAAAAATTTAAAACTTATTCACATCTTATTCATATCTGGTTTATTGTTTTTTCAACTAATAAGTTGTATAATGTAGGTAAGTATGTAGTGTAAAGTGAAATATGACGGTTATGACTGGTCGTCGGCTCCTATGGGACACCCGACATTTGGAGGCAGCAGCTTATGAACATTCTGTTTTTTATTAAACCAAAGATTGAGATTGCATATATAGAGGACAGCGACACCCTGCGGCAGGCAATGGAGAAAATGGAAAAACACCAGTACACTTCTGTTCCCATTTTATCCCGCTCCGGCAAATACATAGGTTCTATGACGGAAGGCGACATTTTGTGGTATTGCAAGAACATCCTGGATTTTAACATAAAGGCTGCAGAACAGATTCCGGTGACAGAAATCCCAAGGCGGGCTGACTATCAGCCGGTAAAGGCCAACTCCAACATGGAGGACATTATTTCCAGGGCCATGAATCAGAATTTTGTTCCTGTCACAGACGATGCAGGACATTTTATCGGTATCATTACCAGAAAGGATCTTATTGACTTCGCATATAACCTTCTGAAAAAAGAACAGACAGCAGAAAAAATCACATGAGGGATTACGCTATACTAAAACATGAAAAAAGGATTCCATTCTCATCTATGGAATCCTTTTTATTTTTCTTCCTAACGCTTATTTTTATATTCCTCTAAAAGCGCTTCATCTACAACAATTCGGTTATCCATGGTCTTCATGATATCCTTAATCTGTACGGAATCATATGTCCTGTCGTTGCTGAGGTCATAAAGCTTGTTATGCGCAAAATCCAAAACCATCGGACGAAGCACGTCCTCCTTGTTCTCGCGGATTACCAGCGCTTTTTCTTTGTTGGTCAGTTCTACGCAGACACCCTCATATAAAATATGAATACTGTCAATCAATGCACCTACATAGGCTTCACCCAGCGCATCCTTGTGCTCTAAGAGGTACTGCACTGCCGCCACATCGGAAAGCATCGGCTCCACTGACTTCATGGCAGTCAAGGTGTCATACACATTTGCAACCCGCAAAATCTTGGTCTCCTGATACAATTTGTCCTCACTTATGGAATCCGGCTCAAATTCAATCTTATGCCACTGAGCGATGACCTGATTTACTTTTTCAGGGATTCCCAAATCAGGCTTCAGGAAGTTCAAGCCTTCCGATAAGCACTTCTTTACAATCGGAATGTCCTCCTCTGCATAGTCATCGTATTTTACTCGAATCTCAAATGGCAGCCCCAGCTTGCCAAGGTCATGAAACAGGGCAGCTAGTGCAAGATTCGTCTGGAGGGAAAAGCCCATCCCCAGCTTCCCCGCCATCAAGCAGGAAAGAATCGCCACATTTAACGAGTGCTTGTATATATAATCCTCCGAGCTTCTCAGATTCTGCGTAAAATTCAGTTTGGTTGTCATGGAGCCGTAGTTCTTCACAATCATAAATGCTACATCGGCAGCCTTCAGCGGTTCCTTCCCTTTAAACAATGCCCCCATATCGTCCTTAAGTGCAAAGATAGACATCGTCTGAAACCGTTCAAACTCCAAATCCTCTTCCGTCATAGGCGGAACCGGCTCTGCAGGCTCCAATATATATAAGCCAATCAAGCCAAAGTTCTTTACACTTTCAATACCCTGCATAGTAAGCTTTGTATTTCTCTCATAAAGCAAAACCCCCATTTTGTTGTAAATAGGTTTTGCCAGCCTCATTCCATACTTTAAATCCTCAGACTTCACAAAAATCATTCCGCTTACCTCCCTGGTCATATATCATTACAATGTTGAATCATCATAATTATATCATAGTTCCTACAAAATGAAAAGTTGAATCTTTCACAAGTATCACCAGCTTATGACAGCTTGCCAGAGCGGTTCACTGCGCTGATTAAGGCATGGGCGGAAGCGTCTATGATATCATTTTTAATGCCCGCACCCCAGAATACTTCGCCATCCGTACAGGATATACCCACATAGGCACACGCCTGGGAATTGGAGCCGCTTTGAAGGGCATGCTCCTCATAGCAGATTAAAGAAAATTCTATCTCAAAATGCTTCATGATTGCATTGGCAATGGCATCTAACCGCCCATTCCCCTGACCGTGATATACCTTCCTAGCCCCATGGACAAGGATGGTAATCTCTGTCTTAATGCCGTCCTCCTGTACAAAATGACACTCTAACAGCTCTACCGGGGACTTGATATTGATATAATTTTCCTGAAATACCGTGCGAACCTCATCCGGCAGTAATTCCTTGTGCTTATGGTCTGACACACCCTTTACGGTATAACCCACGTCCTCCCGCATCTTTGCCGGCAAACTAAAACCGTACTTCTGCTCCAGCAGATAGCCGATGCCGCCTTTTCCGGACTGAGAGTTGATACGGATAACATCACCATCATAGCGCCTTCCGATATCCTCCGGGTCTAATGGTAAATACGGCACTGTCCAGCGGTTCGGGTCTTTTTCTTCCCTCCACTTCATGCCCTTTGCAATGGCATCCTGATGGGAGCCAGAAAATGCAGCAAACACAAGCTGCCCGGTATACGGCGAGCGGGCATGCACCTGCATCCTTGTCAGACGCTCATATATTTCCGTAATTCTCGGAATATCGGTAAAGTCTAAGTTCGGGTCCACTCCATGGGTAAACATATTTAATGCCAGCGTGATAATGTCTACATTACCGGTTCTCTCTCCATTTCCAAAGAGGGTTCCTTCAATACGGTCCGCCCCGGCTAAAATACCAAGTTCTGTATCCGCCACGCCACATCCCCGGTCATTGTGGGGATGTAAGGATAATATAACATTTTCCCTCTGGGCTAAATTGCGGGACATATACTCAATCTGGCTCGCATAGACATGCGGCAGACTCATCTCCACCGTAGCAGGCAGGTTGATAATCACCTTTTTCTCCGGTGTCGGATTCCACTCGTTGATTACCGCATTGCACACCTCTAAAGCATAATCCATCTCTGTACCCGTGAAGCTCTCCGGGGAATACTCAAACTGATAATCCACATGATGCTCCTCTGCTAACCGGTTTAACAGCTTCGCACCGTCCACAGCAATCTGTAATATCTCCTCCTTGGACTTTTTAAACACCTGCTGCCTTTGGGCATAGGAGGTAGAATTATACAAATGTACAATAGCGTTTTTTGCGCCGTCTACGGCATCAAAGGTCTTCTCAATAATGTGGGCTCTCGCCTGGGTCAGCACTTGAATTGTCACATCATCAGGTATCATGTTTTTCTCAATCAGGGTGCGGCAAAACTCATATTCTGTCTCAGATGCCGCCGGAAATCCAATCTCAATCTCCTTAAAGCCGATTCTTATAAGCTCCTCAAAAAATTCCAGCTTTTCCTCCAGGCTCATGGGTACAATCAGCGCCTGATTGCCATCTCTCAAATCTACACTGCACCATGACGGCGCTTTGTCAATATACTCCTTCTTTGTCCACTCTAAACTCTCTGTCGGCGGCATGTAATAGCCTCTCTGATACTTTGTGTAATTCTTCATTGTAATTACCTCCTTAATCTGTTTTATGATAAGGCTTTCCGCAATTTGGGAATAAAAAATAGCCTCATCACATCTCTAACAAACCATAGAGACGCAAGGAAGCTTGCGCGGTACCACTCTATTTCATACATCATGTATGCACTCTGCAGATACGGATGAAAACTCATCTTATATCCTCCTGCAATAACGGTCAGGCTCCGTCTCTACCTACTGTACTGTTCAGTGAGCCACTCAGAGGCGAGTTCAAATATCTTCCAAAACTGCCTCACACCAGCCGACAGCTCTCTGCATATGTCCGATACCTTACTATTCCTCGTCATCGTGTTATCTTCTAACAATCTAACACATTTATACTGGAGTGTCAAGCAAAAAAGTGTTATACTTTCTTTAATCAATTTTAGCGGAACAGAAAATGATATCTAAGGAGGACTATGCTATGCCAGCAATCACAAATGACTGGAAACAGGCACTGTCAGTGGAATATAAAAAGCCCTACTACAGAAAATTATATGACGCCATCAACCAAGAATATGCCAGCGGAAAGACGATTTATCCCCCGGCAGATGATATTTTTAATGCCTTTCACTTAACGCCGCTGTCAGAGGTGAAATGTGTCATTCTTGGGCAGGACCCTTACCACGAGCCGGGACAGGCGCACGGGCTTTGTTTTTCTGTGCGTCCGGGAACAGAAATCCCGCCCTCCCTAATCAATATTTATCAGGAGCTGCACGATGATTTGGGCTGCGATATTCCGAATAACGGTTATCTGGAAAAATGGGCAAAGCAGGGGGTTTTAATGCTCAACACAATTTTGACGGTGCGGGCGCATCAGGCATTTTCCCACAAGGATTTGGGATGGCAGGAGTTTACCGATGGGGTTATCCGTATTTTGAATCAGGAAAACAGACCTATCGTATATCTGCTCTGGGGCGCGCCAGCCGGAAAAAAGGCGGCAATGCTTGACAATCCAAACCATCTGATTTTGAAATCGCCGCATCCGAGCCCGCTTTCTGCTTACAGAGGCTTCTTCGGATGTAAGCATTTCAGCCAGGCAAATGCTTTTTTAGAAGAACACGGACTTCCGCCGATTGACTGGCAGATTGAAAATATTTAACGGCACAGGGACATTTATAAGGGAGGAGCTAACGTGGAAATTTATATTGTAAGGCACGGGGAAACACTGTGGAACCGGGATAAAAAGCTACAGGGCAGCACCGACATTGAGCTGAGCGATTACGGAAGATATCTGGCCATCGAGACAGGCAAGAATCTGTCTCATGTTCATTTTGACCGAGTATTTTCCAGCCCTCTAAAACGTGCTTATGAGACAGCATGTTTAATCAGACCTCAACAAAAGAATGAGATTATTACTGATGACCGCATCAGGGAATTAAATTTCGGCATCTATGAGGGAA
>CAMWOF010000073.1 GCA_947175805.1 uncultured Clostridiaceae bacterium | reverse complement strand
CGGCTGCTCCTCATTCCAGTTTTCTTTTACCACTGCCCGGACAACCCCCTGAATCCCTTCAGGTTCCCAGCTGCCTGCCGTCTTATCGCAAAGGATGCTGTCACTTTCCGCTCCCACAGTAAAGCGGGTCATAAACCGATCACCGTCAAAGCTGTGGCGCACCTCCTGTATCAGATAAGTCCCTGCATCCGCTGTGTCAATGCCGGATATTTTGATGTATCTTCCGGGCACCAGCTCCGGCAGCCCCGTCACGGTGCCAATCGCCATCTCGTTTTTACACTTCTTTTCCCAGGCACGCTGATCTACCCAGTTTTGTACAACCGTCTGGTCAAGTCCCTCCTCTAACTCCCATTCTTCCGTGTGCATATTCTTCACAAGAAGCGGGGTATTGCCGGCAGTTTTTACCTCCGCAGAAGCTGTAACCCCTGTTTTGTCGCTCTGGCAGCTATATGCCATTATCTTCTCGTTGCAATACCGCACGCCCTTTTCAAAGGAAACCAGTCCATTCCCCCACGCCAGTTCTAAAAAAGCGTCCTTTGACTTTTCCGGCTTCTGAAAATAAACGTCCGCCCCCACCACAAAAAAATCCCGTTTTGCGAAACGGCACAGCACATCCCTGATAAAATCATAATCTGTACCATTTTGAAGCAGCTCCGTTTTGGTATCCACTGCGTCCACATGAAGGGTATCATAAAGACCACTGTAATTTTCCACGACCTCCTGAAACACCTCGCCGTAGGTCTTCTCCTGAAATTTGTAGCGGCTTCTCTTGTTTTTCATCATCAGTCTGCGAAAATCCACCGCCGTCACCATAATTACGGGCTCCTCCTCATAAACGGTTCTATACTCGGTGATATAGCCCTTAAACACTGTGGTCAAATCAGAGCCGTAACCAAGAGCAGCCTCCAAAACGGTTCCCACCTTAAGCGCATTTACAGTATTCGCATCCATTTTATGGGATACCACATCGAAGGCATTGCTAACCCGGAAGGTAACCCCGGAGGGCTCCCTTGCCGAGAGCGTAATCTCTATATCACCCACAGATGCACCCCCCGATTGAAATATATTTGATTTTCCGTCGCCTAGGAGAATTTCCACCGCAGGCACCAGAAAATTGTCATATGCATCCACCAAAGCCTTAAAGGTGTAATTTGACGTCATAATATCCTTGCCCTTCATTGCGTCCCTCCCAAAACCTATGTCAGGCACCGACCATTGCGTAGCAATTTCTTGATGTCGGTGCCGTCTGGTCAGGCTCGCTTTCTGAGCCTGACAGTTCCTTCAGGTGCCGACCATTGCGTAGCAATTTCTTGATGTCGGTGCCGTATTACAGAGGCGGCAGCTTAAGAATTTGCCCCGGCAAAATTTCCAGCGGATTTAAGATTCCATTTTCCTTCGCAATTACCCGCCAGTATCCCGGCTGTCCGTATTCTCTGGCGGCAATGCTCCACAATGCCTCCCCCTGCAGCACCGTATACACCTTTGTGCGGTCCGGCGACTCTAAAGGGAAGCCCCGCTTTCCGGTATCCGCATCATAAAAGGATTTCATGCTTAAGGATACCTTTGCCCGCACCGGCATGCCATTGGATAAAAACATGGTGTAGGATTCCTTTACGCTGATGATAACGCCGCAAAATTGCAGACTGCCCCATAAAAAGGTAACAAGGGGAACCCGGTGCAGGGTACCGTCAATCAGCGTCAGCTTCGTCAGTTTTTTTGTATACTCCGTCACATCGGTGCCACCCTCCGCCTGATTGTCCAGTGTGGGGGGCTGATAAGTATCAAAATACAACGTCAGGCTTAAACTGGAGCTGTTACCCGCAATATACTGCCCGATTGGGCCATCCTGCCCCGGCACGGTTTTTTCTGAATACTTAATGCTGCTGTCCAACGAATACTCCGCTGGATTAAACTGCACCTCAAATTCATCGCCGCCTTCAATCTGCAGCTTTGCCTTTGTCAAAGAGCCTCCCATCAAATCACCTCCCCGCCTACCACTCCGGGCTGCTCCTTAAACGCTCTCTCCTGGCCTCAGCCCGAATACTCCGCATTACTTCTCTTGTGAGTTTTTTTAAAAGCAGCGGTTCCACCCGGATTTCCTTCAGCCGCACAAGCTCCTCCTCCTGCATTTTTAACTTTCTTCTAAGGCGGGTAACCATCTCCTCATATTGCTGCAAACGACTGTTATTTTCCTGCCACTGTCTTTGTTCCCTGGTTACTACCCCCAATTTCCCTAACAGATA
Organism: uncultured Clostridiaceae bacterium; assembly: GCA_947175805.1. Taxonomy (GTDB): domain Bacteria; phylum Bacillota; class Clostridia; order Lachnospirales; family Lachnospiraceae; genus RGIG6919. The sequence goes on along the minus strand of CAMWOF010000073.1, from coordinate 7,168 downwards.
CACTAGCTGCTTTTTTTCCCCAGGCTGACTGTAAACCCGCTCTATGGTCTGCAACAGCCGCTGACTCTCCTGCTTACTGTTTATCCTGTAATATTTGTTTTCATAAAGCCGGATTCTCTGTTCCACAAAATTCGTAATCGTCCGGCTCATATTTTTAATTATCTGGACACGGGATGCCTCAGCTTTTACACGGTGAAATACCATGCTCTCCCAAAACATATTTTTTATCCCGGTTTCATACCGCTTTCTGATTCGTTCCGCAAAGTCCGCATATCTGTTCTTCCTCGCCATGGTTTCCCCTTACTTTAAAATGCTTAACTGCGTATATGCAATTTCAAAAGTATTTATCAGCACGCTCCCCTGTCTCGCATTCAGCTCCGACACGTCCCATTTTGCCACGTAGGCAGCGTCTGTTCCGTATTTGACAGCAATGCTGGCGCCGCCGTCAAGCACGTTGATTACTACGCCGCCGGGCAGATAGATGCCAGGCCGTATGCGGTGCAAAATAGCCGGGCCTGACTTATATACTCCGGCTTCCAGCCGCAGCGTCTGTATTCCCTTAGGCTTTCCCAACGCAAGCCTGCCGCCGCTATTTCCCCCCTCCGAAACGACCTCAAGTTCCCTGTTCATGCTAATTCCGGAGACCTTAGAAAAGGCCAGCTCTGTATTTTCAATTAAAACCTGAAACCGATAATTTAAAACCGGGGCTGTATATATTCCCATTTCCCCTTTGTCACCTGCCTACATCAAATACATTTTCCGGCTCCTCATTCAACCGGCTGTTGATTCTGGAAAATTCCCTGCACCACCGGCTGCGCTCCCCATGTGGCAGTGCCATAATCTCATCCAAGCCCCAGTGGGCATAATAGGCGATAAACGCCGCTTCCTCGTATATCTGCTCCGCCGGATACAAGGTCAGGCTCCGGCATCCATAAAATTTATGGGCGCTTCTATCTCCTGCCCGCAGTGGGGACATATCGTCTTATAACAAGGTGCATCCATATTGTTGATTTTTTCATACAAATCCTGCAAATACGCCAAATCTGCAGTATATAAATTCTCAATCACCCGGGTATCCACTCCCGGAAGGCTGCCCAGCCTTGTAATCACCCTTGCCAGTAAAACCACCGTCAGATAGCCGGGATTCTGCTGTATGCGTGGATCCTTTAAGGGCAGTATCTCGTCCCCTGCCGTGGCCAGGCGCATCGTGCCCTCCTTGTGGAGAATTCCCGAATTATCCTGATATCCCCGGGGTAGAATAAACTCATATTCTGTCTGAAATGCCATAGCTGTATCCTCCTTGCATGTTTACATTACTTGGTTCTGGTCATCCCCTCATGGGCAATCTCTAACTGCTCGATTGCGACCTCCGAAGACGTGGCATTAAAATCCGGCGCAGTATACTTCATTGGCCATGCGTTGATTACCTGCCAGGACGCCGCATCCTTCCCGGCGATATCCAGCAGCGTAATTGTAATTGTCTTTCTGTCCACATCCGCTTCAAAGCCCGTCGCCATCCATTTGTAGAGCACATCACTGTCCATAATCCCCTGCTTTAATGTAATATTACTGTACTTTTTTAAGCCGGGAAGCTTAAGAGGCGTCTGCACCTTATCCCCCTCCCGGTATTCAATCACGTCAATAGAGGCGTCAAAGCCCTGCACTTCACTGAAGCCGCCCGCCGTCAAGCCATCTATCTCCACCTTAAACCTGAATTTGCCATGTGGATAATTTGCCATATTTTTTCACCCTTCCTTTGTATTGTTCAGTACTTATACTTATTGCGCGTCACCAGTCTTTTGCGTAATGCGGAAGATGACAAATTCAGCCGGTTTTACCGGAGCCACCCCTATTACGCAGATTAAACGTCCATTGTCGATATCATCCTGGGACATGGTAGAGCGCCCCACATTTACATAAAAGGCTTCATCCGTCGATGTACCCGCCAGGGAACCATTACGCCAGAGTCCGGTCAAAAACACCTCGATTGTCCGCTTTACCCTTACCCACAGTGTTTCGTCATTCGGCTCAAATACGACCCAGTTTGTATTTGCCTTGATGGACTCCTCGATAAAGATAAAGAGCCGCCGCACATTGACATATTTCCATGAACCATCGCTGGACACGGTTCTCGCACCCCATACCCGGATGCCCATGCCCGGAAAAGCTCGAATTAAATCCACGCCCTTTGGGTTTAAAATATCCTGCTCCCCTTTATTAAAATTACAGTCCAGACCCACACATGCCCGCACGGCCTCATTGGCAGGCGCTTTATGTACACCCCGCTCATTATCGCTTCTGGCATAAATGCCCATAACGGAGCCTGACGGCGGAATGGCAATATTTCGCTTATCCAACGGGTCAAACACCAGCAGCCACGGATGATAGAGCGCCGCATAGGTAGAATCAAACAAATCCCTGTGGGCGATAATGTCATCTATTTTCTTTGCGTCCTGTGGCGCATCCAGCACTGCAAAACGGCTTGCTAAAAGTTCGCAGTGCGCTACGAGGCTAAGCTGTACGTTAGGATCCGTCACTCCCGGCACCGCCATAATCGACACCATATCATTATCCACAAACGCCTGTATGCCGGTTCGCTTGCCTGCGCCGTTATCCTCTCCTATAAAGTCGGCGGCTGACAGCTCCCCTACCGATCCATTACTACCTCCTGCAAGAGAAAGCGTAACGGCTGACAACGTTTTGTCTCGTGCAATCACCTCAAAGGGCGGCAATATATCCTCGCTCTCTCCCGGTATATACTCCACGAAAAACAAATCTGACTTCTCTGTTTTCTTCATCACATAATTCGCCTCATTGATATTGAAGGAGAGATTTTCATAAATCTCAACAATATCGTCAAAATGCGCCTCTAATGTAAACTCGCAGGTAGTAAGCACCTTTTCGGGAAGCAGATTGGTATCTACGATATCATCGTCAAAGGGACTTACAAACTCCAACATATTGTCCTGCACCTTAACCACCCGGTTATAGACCACATCCTCTCCCTCTGCCACCCGGTACGCCACCACGTCCCCGGCATGAAAACCGACAGCCTTCTTAACCCGGTACTTTTTGTTCTCTCCCTCAGTCACAATTTCCAACACCTGGGTTTTCGCCTTGCTTGCCGGGCTAATCAGCACCTGCAGCTGATTTCCCCACTCTCCCTGGTTCTTTGCAGTAAATTTTAATGCCGCTCCCTCTTCCTGTGGGAGAAAGCCTGCGGCACACGCTGCATCCCCCGGCGCCACCCGCATGACAAAACAACGGGAGCCTCCGTTAGCAAAAAAATGCTCCACCGCATAAGCCAGGAATCGGTAATCCCCGAATTCATTCGCGGACAGATATCCCCCGTATTTTCTCTTAAAATCCCCAAAATTTGTAACCAGCTGGGGCAGTCCGACTGTCATACCCTTCTGCGCCAGTCCGATAAATCCGGCGGTACTGGTGCTTACACCCTCCATCGGCTTACTTCCAGAATCAAATTCCTCTACATACACACCCGGTGATAAATATTCTGCCATTTCTTAACCCCCTGTTTTTTCTGAATTGTATAGTATCTATCTTAATGGTAGTAAATGCTGTATTGTTTAAGCTCCTCGCGAGCAATTCGCCTGCCCTCCTTCCTTGTCTCCTCTAGCAATGCTTTTACAATATGCTCCATACCCACCCCTCTATTTCTTTGTTCTGTATGTAAATCCGCTGAAAACGACATTTCCTCTCCTGCTGCGTAAAATGCGGCCTGCAGCGCAATGCTCTTGATACTGCTGCCGGAAAGTGTGAACTGCTTCGCCAAAAAATCATAATCCGGCGGCTCATAAAATTTACATTGTGATGGGAATGCCTTTTCCCACAGCAGTTTCCGGCAGTCCTCGTCCGGAAGGGTAAATTCTACAAAAAAACGGATTCTGCGGCGGAAGGCTTCATCCATATTTTGAATGTAGTTAGTGGCCAAAATAACAACACCATCGTACTCCTCCATCCTCTGCAGCAGATAAGCGGCCTCCATGTTGCTGTGCTTATCACGGGAATCCTTTACCTGGGTACGCCTGCCAAACAATACATCCGCCTCGTCAAAGAATAAAACTCCCTTTCCCCTCGCCGCCATTTCAAACACCATATTCAGGTTCTTTTCCGTCTCCCCGATATACTTACTGACCACCGCTGATAAATCCACCCGGTATAATGCCGCTGCAAGCGTGTTTGCCATCACCGCAGCGCTCATGGTCTTTCCCGTTCCCGGCGGTCCCGAAAAAACCATGGTGACGCCCGTTCCGTATGCCATTTTACCGCCAAAGCCCCAATCCTCATAGACCTGCTTTCTGTAACGCACTCTGTCGCAGGCAGCTTTTAACTGCGCTGTCTGCCGCTTTGGCAGCACCAAATCCTCAAAGCAATAACATAGATTCTCCACCTTAACCAGATGGTTTCCATGGCACTTTATCTGGGCAATACAGCTTGCCTTTAACTGCTGCTGCCCAATGGCCTTATCTCCCTGTACCATGCGCATTTTCTCAGCCCGCCGCAAAATCTGTTCTACTTCTATGGCGTTAAAATCATAGATATTTGCCAAAAAATCCAGGGAGACATCATCCGCCAACAAATAACCGTCAGCTAAAAGCCTCCATATATCCACCGAAACCGCCTGCTCCCCATTCATCACGGTAAGCTCAAGCATATCGGAATCCGCCGCCTCCATGCAGCCCGGTTCCCCGATAAATATGCAAGGCAGCCCATGTTTTTTGAATAGCTTTGCAAGCCACTGGACAAATGCGAGGTTCTCCGCCTGTCCAATAAATGCCCTGTCAATAAAAGACACGCAAACCAACGCATTTTTATAAATTGCCCGGGCAATGATATCGAGACAGGCTTCCCTTCTGTTTTCCCCCTCATCTGCCTTTGGAGGCATCATTGCAAGACGTCGGATATCGGCAAGGCAGACGGGCCTTTTTTTACATTTCCCATAGCCTTTTACCAAAGAAAGCCCTGTATTTTCAGAACAGCCTGAAAAATATACGCCCTCCCGTACCTTTTCTCCCATTTCTCCGAAAAACCTGTCCAGCTTTTGATAGATTGGGGGCAGGGGGGTGTTTTCTTTATTTTCAAAAACACGCTCATACCAGCTTACGGCTAACGTCTCCTGAAGAAACTCCGATGACCCGGAAAGCAAAAAACAAAGCATGACATCCCGACAGCGAAGTCCCCACCGAACCCGCCCTTTTCCCCGTTCCCGGACAATATGCATAAAGTAGACGGCCAGCTTGCTATCCTCTGTAAAATACCGGTAAAATTCCGGTTTTGTCTCCCAGTCCAACGTGTACAACCGGATGGCGGTGTCAAAGGTCATATAACCGCAGTTCCAGTCATTGTTCATGTATATAAAAAATTTTTCAAAATAAGGGTTTATCTCCCCGAGCAGGCAAAGCTCCAGACACATCTGCTCAAAAGCGTCCAACTGAAATAATTCGCATACCCGCCTAAGACGGGGCTGATTTTCCTCATTCTCCCATTCCGGCGCTATCCGGGCAAGCTCCGAGAAGTACTGTCTGACTTCCATGGTCAAAAGGGATTCCATATATGTGTTTTCATCTAATTTTGCGGCAGCGCCCGTCTGATCAATTAGTTCAAAAAAACAGGCAATGCGCCTTCCCAGCTTTTTTTCCACATAATCCAGATATTGCTCTGACATCTTTCTTCCTCAGTACTTTCTTAACAAGGCAAAACCCTGTCTGCTATAAAAAGTTATCTGCCTCCTCCTCAAGCGCAGCATCATCATTTAGCGGAAATCCATTCACGGAGGAATTCGCCAAAACACGTCCCTGCTTTTGCTGCACCACATGTCCTAACTCATGGGACAAATACTGTTCTTTACCGGGTGCTATGAACACCTCATTTCCACGGGTATAGGCATATGCCTGAATACTCTCCGGCTCTGGCGAATTATAATGCACCCGCACATCCCGCAATGACATCCCAGACTTTTGTTCTGCCCTTTGCAACAATTTATCCGGGATGCCGGTACGGTTTGCCTGCACCTTCTTTTCTTTTTCCTCTGTATACTCGTACATGGCTATCCCTCCGATTGTCCCTAAAGCGTCGTCAAAACGACAAAACCCTGCTGGCGGCATCTTCATTTTTGTTTTACACCGTTTGGGCTATGTTTCCTTTAAATAAAACGGAAACACCAGATTATAGGGACTGTTTGTGTAGCGTACCCGATAACTGATATTGATTTCCAGGGCATTGTCATCCCTTTTCTGGTTTTTTACATCCACCTCAATATCCGTAATCCGCGGTTCCCAGCGAACCAGGGCATCCTTTATAGCCTGCCGCATCCGCATGAGCAGGGTATAATCCACCGATGCAAACAAATACCGGTGGATATCACATCCAAAATCAGGGCGCATGACCCGCTCTCCCTTTTTTGTCATGATAATCAGATAAATGCTCTGCCTGATATTTTCGTCATATGCACTTTCCTCCATCCGCCCTGTTACCTTGTCAACTGCAACAGGGAAACGACAGCCATTTCCTAAAAAGGCATGATTTTTCATCTGATTGTCCATCGTCTCCGCCCTCCACACCGTAATCCGAGTATTTCTATTTTACTCCCAACAAAAAAAAGGCATAACTTACATATATGTAAGTTACGCCCATTTCAACAAATAAATTATAGTTGTTAAATCAATTTACTTTCATTCTTCATAAAAAAATATGACATACATTTCCTATGCTGCAGACAAATGCAAAGCTAGTAAAACTGGAGGAATAACAAATGATGGACTTTTCGCCCTTCTGGGCCATGCTGTCTCTGCGAGGCATTAGCACATATGATTTAGAATATACCTATGAACTCAATCCCGCCGAAATCTCACGTTTGAAACACAATCACAATTTCACCTTAAGTACCATTGACCATTACTGCCACCTGTTTCATTGCAGAGTCGAGGATATTGTAATTCACATAGAGGAGGAACAGACATTATGATTACTGCACAATTGCCTCCTTCATCTTCCGCTTTCGCTCATACATTCGCTCGTCAGCTAAACGCACAACCTCATCCGCCTGCAGACCCTCTCCTTCTGTGCTGCTGGCAATGCCGTAAGCCACGGCAACCGAAATCGGAAGCTGCTGCTCCTTATTCACACGGACAATTGTATCCTTTAAGCG
>CAMWOF010000072.1 GCA_947175805.1 uncultured Clostridiaceae bacterium | reverse complement strand
GATGATATGGGAATTCCGGAGAGCGGCAACGGCGTCAGTGATGTTTTAGATGAAGTCAGGTATGAATTGGAATGGCTGATGAAGATGCAGGATTCAGCAAGCGGCGGCGTTTACCATAAGGTTACCTGTGAGGTGTTTCCGGAGACGGTGATGCCTCAGGATGAGACGGATGAACTGATTGTTTCACCGATTTCCAACTGTGCTACCGGTGACTTTGCGGCAGTCATGGCAATGGCGGGCAGAGTGTATGCGGAGACGGACAAGGATTTTGCGGCAAATTGCTTAGAGGCGGCAAAGAAGGCCTATGCCTATGTATCTACCACGGAACAAAAGGGCGGATTCAAGAATCCGGGGGATGTTGTTACCGGCGAGTATCCGGACTCCTCTTACGTGGATGAGCTTCTATGGGCAGCCGCAGAGCTATACAAAACCACGCAGGATGCCGTTTATCAGGATGGCGTAAAGTCTGTAATGGAGTCGGCTCGATATGAGGAGCTGGGCTGGGCAAATGTAGGCCTATATGCTGCATATGCTTATCTTACAGCGGAAAATAAAGATGCGGCTACCGAGGAATTTATTAAAACTAAATTTTTTGCAGCCACAGATGATTATCTCGAAAAGGCAAAGGCAAACGGATACAGAAATGCTTGTAAGGATTATGTCTGGGGAAGCAATATGATAGTTGCAAACCATGGCATGATGTTTTTGATGGCAAATGACATTTCACCAAACGAGGAATATGTCTCCTATGCTGCGGATCAGCTGCATTATCTGATGGGTGTCAACAGTACCGGTTATTGCTTTATTACCGGTGCAGGAACTATTAGTCCGCAGAATCCGCATCACAGACCGTCACAGGTGTTGGGAACATGTATGCCGGGTATGCTGGTAGGCGGGCCTGACGGTGATTTGGAGGATCCGTATACGAAAGCGGTATTTTTAAATACAAAAAAGCCACAGTGCTATGCGGATAACAGCCAGAGCTTCTCCTGCAATGAAGTAACGATTTATTGGAATTCCCCGCTGGCATATCTGATGGCAGCAGTTGAGAATAGTAAATAGGTTCTGTTTTGCTCTGGGAAGGACAGAATATTTTTAGAGGAATTGTAACATGAAGACTTTCATACAAAGGTTATACCAAAATTCAGCCGTCCGCTATATCATAGTGGGCGGCATGACAACATTTGTAAATCTTGCAGTGTTTTCTCTGCTTCGGTATGTACTGCGGTTAGGCTTTACGGTAAGTAATTTTTCCGGTATTGTCTGTGCCATTATCTTTGCGTTTTATATGAATAAGGTAGTTGTGTTCAGAAGCCGGGATTATACTGTGGCCGGATGGGTGCGGGAGGGTGCCGCTTTTGTCGGCGGACGCCTTTTTACTATGCTGGTGGAGCTTATTTTGCCGCTGCTGCTGATTGGACAGATGGGGATGCACGATTTCCTGGCAAAGCTTTTGGTGCAGGTTATCATACTGATATTGAATTTTATTATCAGTAAATGTTTTGTGTTCGGCAGGAGAAGAGAGCCGCTTACAATGCGGCAGTGGTACGCTAAAAATATAAGCTATGTTTGGAGCGTGGGCATTACTGCGGTGTTGATGCTCATCGTCTGGATTGCCAATAAGCTGGGTCCCTTTGGTGGACATAACATGATGTTGATTGATGGTATTCACCAGTATGTCCCGTTTTTTTCAGAGTATTATGAAAAGCTGATGAATGGCGGCAGCCTGCAGTATACATGGAATGTGGGGATGGGGGGCAATTTTTTGTCCCTGTTTGCTTATTATCTGGCCAGTCCTCTGAATTTGCTTTTGCTGGTGTTTGACAAGGGGCATTTGACCGACGGTATCAGCCTGGTGCTGACGCTGAAAATATTGTTGACCAGTTTTACGATGACATACTTCCTAAAGCATAAAAGAGACGGGCTTAGGCAGGATATTTTGATTGTAGCGCTGTCCCTGGCGTATACCTTCAATACCTATGTAGTCGGGTATAACTGGTGTACCATGTGGATGGATGTCATCATGATTTTTCCTTTGATTCTTCTTGGCTTTGAGCGGCTTATGGAGCGGGGAGATTACAGGCTGTACTGCCTTTGCCTGTTTTACGGACTGTTCTGCAATTACTATATTGGTTTCATTGTATGCGTTTTTCTGGTGTTCTGGTTTTTCATGTATACACATAGAACCGTAAAAAACTTTTTTGTGCACGGTATCAGGTTTGCCATTGCATCCCTGATGTCAGGGGCAATGGCGGCGTTTGTGCTGCTGCCGGCTTACTTTGGCATTATGAATACTGCTTCCGGGGGCGATATATCGCTTCCAAAGAGCAGTTGGTACGGAAATATACTGGATATTTTACAGAAGCTGCTGGCGGCCTGCGAGCCGATTACGAATCAGACCTTTGACGGCGGCGCCAATTTGTATTGCGGCTGTTTTGTATTAATGGGGGCGGTATTGTTTTTGCTGCAGAAAAAGATTGCCCTGTGGACGAGAATTCGCTATGTGCTGATGCTGGCATTTTTGGCGGCAAGTATGAACAATGAGCTGTTAAACTATATTTGGCATGCCTTCCACAATCAGTACGGAATTCCGAACAGATTTTCTTTTTTGTTTATTATGCTGCTGATTTTGATGACGGAACAGGCGCTCAGACATCTGCACAGCAAAAAGAATGAAAATTATGTGCTTATTTGTACCATATTTTTAATGCTGTCTGTGCTGGGGTTATATGCCTTCTGTGAGACCAAGCTGCCTGTCTATTGTTATATTGTATCCGTGATATTCATAGATATATATTGTGTACTGAGTTGCCTGTATGCATCGGGGAAGCTGAGAAAGCGTACCTTTGCAGTCCTGTTTACTATATTTGCATCTATTGAAATGGTGGGCAATGGGATTTATGGCTTTGTAGACAACGGCAGCGTAAACACCGACCAGTATTTGTGTGATACGGAGTCAGTTTCGCTGCTGAAGGAATTTATGGAGAAGGAAAGCGGTACGGAATTTTTCCGGGCAGACCTGTTAAAATCCAGAATGTTGGATGAGGCGACCTGGCATAATCTGCACAGTATCGGTATTTTTGGTTCTACGGTGCCGGGGCATATGGTTACGGCGATGGGAAAGCTAGGCTTTTATACCGGGGCAAATGAGTATTTGTATCACGGCTCCACGCCCCTTACAAATTCTCTGTTAAATGTAAAATATGCGCTGGTGCGGGAAGACGCATATAACAGACTGGGTTTCCGCTATGTGGTGGAGGAAGGCGGTGTGAGCCTGTTTGAAAATCCGTATTACCTTCCGATTGGATTTATTGTAAATGATGCGTTGGCGGATTTGGATATGGCTACCTGGGATGTATTTGACATGCAGAACAATATTGTCCATGCCGCAACCGACATCCAGACGAATTTGTTTACAAAGTTTGACGTTGACTGCGAGGTATCCTCTGACAACGGCAGCGTCACTTTTGATGGTTCCCTGCATCAGCTTTCGTATACAAGACAGAATACGAATGCAACAAAGATTTCGGCTGTTTTTGAGGCACCCATGGATATGGACCTCTATGTAAATTGCAAGGGCTCAAATATCAAAAATATCACACTGTACATTGATGATTTAGAGCAGAGCCAGGAGCGTCACCAGGGACAGATTTTCCATATTGGACAGGTAACGGCAGGACAGAAGATTGAGCTGGAATATCTGTTGAATTCCGGTGGGAACCTGGAGGGAACCCTGAATTTGTATTCTGCATATTATGACAGTATATTGTATGAGGAGGTATACCGGCAGTTGTCAGAGACGGTTATGACGGAGGTTGCCTATAAGGATGGCAGCATTGAGGGACAGATTGACTGTCTGGAGGATGGATTGTTATTTACATCAATTCCCTACGATGACGGCTGGCGTGTCTATGTAGATGGCATAGAATATGATATTACAGAGCTTTTAGATGGATTTATCGGTGTTGAACTGGAAAAAAGCACCCATAAAATTGAATTTAAGTATACCACAGATGGTCTTAAGTATGGTATAATATTGTCAGTTGCAGGCTGGTGCATCTTTGCAGCATTGGCCGTGCTGTCAACAAAGAGAAAAAAGCCGGTTTTTCCCGGAGCGGAGCCGGGTGAGGAAAGTATTATAGAGTCAGTGCCTGTTGAGGCAGCGTCTCAGCAGGGAGATATCATAAAAAAGGGGGTTTCTAGTATTGAAGAAGCCAATCAGGAAGGCGATTATTCCGGCAGCAGGGCTGGGGACGCGATTCCTTCCGGTGACCAAGGCGATTCCCAAGGAGATGCTTCCGATAGTGGATATTCCAACGATTCAGTACATTATTCAGGAAGCGGTGGACAGCGGGATTGAGGAGATTTTAATTATCACGAATTCCAATAAGCACTGTATGGAGAATCATTTTGACCGTTCATACGAGTTGGAGGAGCGTCTGAAGCAGTCGGGGAAGCAGGAGGAATATGATACCATTTGCCGGATTGCAAACATGGCAAATATTTATTATGTAAGACAGAAGGAGCCGAGAGGGCTGGGGCATGCGATTTTGTGCGCTAAGTCCTTTGTGGGAAACGAGGCTTTTGCAGTGCTTCTGGGAGATGATGTAGTCGTCAATGAAGGGGCAGCCCCGGCGCTCAGGCAGCTTTTAGACGTGTATGAGGAGTATGGTGCGTCCGTGGTAGGTGTTCAGACCGTGCCCCATGAATTTGTAAATAGATACGGAATTGTGGAACCGGCAAAGGCGATGAAAAACGGCAGCCGCCGTGTAAAGGTATCCGATTTGATAGAGAAGCCTGCATTGGAGGATGCACCCAGTGATTTGGCGATTCTCGGACGCTATGTCCTGACGCCTGAGATTTTTGAGATATTAGAGACGCAGGAGCCGGGAAAAAACGGTGAGATACAGCTTACGGATGCCATCAGGAGCCTGCTCTTCAGCCAAGCAGTGTATGCCTATGATTTTGAAGGCGTCCGCTACGATGTTGGGGATAAGTTTGGATTCATTAAGGCGACGGTGGATTTTGCATTGAAACGTGATGATGTAAAGGCTCAGCTGATGGACTACATCAAGCAGCTTGCGGAACAATTATAAGGGGGCTATAGAATGGAAAATCAGAATTTATTCAGCAATTGGAAAAAGACAATTTTTGTTGCTATTGCAGCGCAGATTATTGTATTCATTGTTATCGGTACGCTGGCCAGAATTTCACCTGTGATGACGGCGATTGGCGCTATTTTATCTGCTGCCTGTACAGTGATGGCAGTTTCGTTTATTAAAAAGGACGAAAAGGCATCCAATGTTAAGAGCGATAAGTACAGGACGTTATTTTTGAATCTGCCGATTGGGTTTGCCCAGGCGGAGATTCTGACGGACTCTGTCACAAAGCGGGGGATTGGCTATAAGATTGCGGATGCCAACGAGCGGTTCTGCGCATATTTTAATTTGGATCCGTCGGACTATGACGGCAAGATTCTCGGTGAGAGTAAGATGGATGTGCTGCAGGATATTAATGCATGGTTTAACGCCTACAGCAATTCCGGCACAAAGGAGGGTGAGCTGCTCGCCGTGGAGATTACCATGGAAAACCTGAACAAGGTCTTTAATACGGTAATGTATAAGACAGAGGCGAATTACATCAACATGGTAGTTATTGATATTACTGAGCAGAAGGAGACGGAGGAGAAGCTTGGACAGGCGGTTAGGGATGCCAATATCGCATACAAGACGCAGGCAGAGTTCCTGGCAAATATGTCCCATGAAATCCGTACACCGATTAACGGTATTTTAGGAATGTTACAGCTTACCTTAATGGCTGATGATTTGCAGGCGGACTACAGGGACAATCTGGTGACTGCAAAGAAATGTGCAGATACGCTGCTCCGCCTGATTAATGATATTTTGGATATCAGTAAGCTGGAAGCGGGCAAATATAACCTGAAGGAAGAGGTATTTGACGTAAAGACGGCGATAGAGGATACAGTAGCGGCACAGGTACCGGTAGCGGAGAAGAAGCAGTTGACCTTGGATTGTACCTTTGCAAATAACCTTCCGCAGACCGTGAAGGGTGATTCCCAGCGTATACAGCAGGTATTAAACTGCCTGCTCTCTAATGCCATTAAGTTTACGGAGGAGGGCGGTGTCCGCGTAAAGGTGGCTGCCATAGATGACAATGATGATCTGTTTAAGCTGCGAATTGCAGTGACCGATTCCGGTATTGGTATTTCCGAGAAGGACATGGATAAGCTCTTTATCCGGTTCAGCCAGGTGGATGCCTCAGATACGAGAAAATATGGCGGCTCCGGTCTTGGATTGGTCATTACAAAACAGATTGTGGAGTTGATGGGCGGTAATATTTCCGTTCAGAGTAAGGAATCCATGGGAAGTACATTTATTGTGGAGATTCCGTTGAAGGTGATTACCGGTGCATCGCCGGTACAGAACAAGGAGGAAGAGGAAGATGTTGCTCTGTTCTCCGTAAATGTTACAACCAAGCGCGCCCGTATTCTGGTAGCAGAGGATGAGCCGGTGAATCAGCAGGTAATCGGCAAGCTTCTTGGCATGGCGGGCTACTCCTACGATATCGCTGAGAATGGCGAGAAGGCGGTAGAGCTCTACAAGCAGAAGGAGTATGACGCAGGTCTTTTTGATATCCAGATGCCGGTGATGGACGGTCTGGCTGCCACCCAGGAGATTCGTAAGATTGAATTTAAAGAGGGCAGGAAACGTCTGCCGATTATTGCGGTAACGGCAAGAGCTATGTTTGGAGACAAGGAGCGTATTTTAGAGGCGAAGCTGGATGATTACATTGCGAAGCCGTACAACTTAAACGATGTCGTAGAAAAGCTGAACAAGTATGTAGGCGGAGACGAGCAAAATAATTAACCACCGGTTAGCCATATGGCTTCTGGCAGGCAGGACAGTACACACTGCTCCTGCTGCCATATGCCGGATGTTCCATAGGAGCCGACCAATCATAACTTTCATACTTTCACTTTACACTACCGTCAGGTTATGTGTTCCCTGGTGCAGCAGTTACCAGTTTTTCGCCAGCTTTAATAAATATTGATACCGGCATTGGACAGCCTTCAGCTCGTAGATGCAAATGTCCATAACTTCCGGGTCAGTAACGTATTCCAGATTGATTAACAGGGTTTGCAGCCGTTTTCTGGCTGCCTCAATTTCTACAAGTATTTCTTTTTGCTTTTGCAATTGCTCCCGTTTTTGTTTTTGCATTATACTCTCCTTTTTGCCAATGTCGGATGCGCTTAAAATTTTATAGCGATAGTATGCACAACTGGAAAGAATTTCATACAAATATTGCTTGACAAATACGTAAATACGTTGTATATTGTATTATACGAATACGAGTGGAGGTGATAGACTGGGTTATATTATGATACCTTTTGCCTTGGCAGCAGTCTTTTATGATTTTGCCGATGGCAGGATTCCGAATCGTCTGCTGGCTGCTGGCACAGTAGTTGGTGCCGGTTATATGCTGTATACCGTGGGTTTACAGTTTATTTTTCAGATGGTAGCCGGTGCGGTGATACCGTTTGTTCTCTTGTTTGCGCTGTTTCACATCGGTGCCTTGGGCGGCGGGGATGTTAAACTGTTATCCTTCCTGGGAAGCCTGTTTGGGCTTCGGATTTTGGAAGTGATATTCTGTGCATTTGTTTTTGGCGCATGCCAATCTCTGATTCGGCTTTTGCTGAATCATCCATTTTTTCAAAAGTTTCACATAAAAAAGAAACATACCATTCACTTTGCATTGTCGATTTTTTTGGCGGCAGTATATGTGGCTTTTTTTCGCAATTGGTGTGTCGTGTAGGAGGTGATGTCTATGAAGCAGTGAAGAATAGGCTTATATGATACGGACGAGAATTTCACAATGCGTTTGACGGAGTATATCAACGGCGCATCGCTTCCGTTTTTGATGCTGGCATTTACCAATGTTTCCGCAGTGGAAGAATACTTAAAGGAGCAGGCGCTGACGCTTTTAATTATGCCCCGGAATGAAGAAAAAACAAAATGGGACATTCCGGTTCTTTTTCTCTCTGATACAAGAACAGAGGACGAAAAGCTTTTGTTTCGCTATCAAAGTGCGGCAAGACTTTTAGAGAGGATTTCAGACTGCTTCTTTCGGACAATACCACAGAAAGATACCAAGGATGCTGCAATTTATATGGTGTATTCTCCCCTTGGGCGCTGTGGTAAGACGGCACTTGCGCTGGAGCTTACGCGCCAGCTTCCCGGCAGCCTATATATCGGTATGGAGGAGTTTAACAGCCTGCCTGGTAACGGGCAGGGTTTTCAGCAACTTTTATATTCTATTATGCAGAAGCACGCGGGAGCGATAGAGGAGCTTGCGCAGTGCAGGCAGAATATGTTTTCTGCCTATGCACTGGCGTCGCCGGATTGTTATTTTGATTTCAGGGTATTAGACCGGGAGCATTTGGAATGGTTTTGTAATCTGTTAAAGCAGTCTGGGGAGTATACGGCGGTTGTTTTTGATGTGGGAAGCGGTGTTTTTGAAAGCCCTGAGTTATTGCTCTGCTGTGACAGGCTGCTTGTGCCGATGCCTGCCGGGCAGCAGGAAAGCAAAAAGAAAAAAAGTATGGAGGCAGGACTGACAAGGCTTGGGTTCCGGCAGCTTTTAGAACGGATGGAATATTTAGAGCTTCCCGATGCAGATAGGGACAGGACGCTTTTTCAGCGAAGGGTTTCCGAGCTGTTGTCCGGGGATATCACTATTTAGGGAGGGATGTTTTTAAGAGTGGAGGATAAATTACAGACCTTTTTAGACGATGGTAACAAGCATATTTCCTATAAGGAAAAGCTGCGGGAAAGTGTGATGTCGGCAGTGAGTTTGGACAGTGAGCCGGAGGATGATACTGTGCTTCGCTTGATTGACAACTGTATCCGGGAGGAGGCGGTTAAGTACCGGATTCCGCTTAAGGAAATGCTGTCGCTCAGACAGGAGCTGTTTCACAGCCTCCGCAAGCTGGATTTGCTTTCGGAGCTGCTGGAGGATGAGACGGTAACGGAAATTATGATTAACGGTTATGCGAATATTTTTGTGGAGCGGGAGGGGAGGCTGGAAAGACTGCCAAAAGCCTTTATCAGCGAAGAAAAGCTGCGGGATGTTGTCCAACAGGTGGTTTCGGCATGCAACCGCATTGTAAATGAGGCGCATCCGGTGGTGGATGCCCGTCTTTCTGACGGCTCCCGGGTCAATGTGGTACTTCCGCCGGTAGCGTTAAATGGAGCGGTCATGACAATCCGCCGCTTTCCAAAGGAGCCCATTACCATGGAGAGGCTGACGGACATGGGCAGCCTGACAAAGCAGGCGGCAAAGCTGCTTTCCCTGCTGGTAAAATCTGGCTATAACATTTTTATCTCCGGTGGCACGGGGAGCGGAAAGACAACAGTTTTAAATGCCCTCAGCAGGTATATTCCCCCAGGGG
>CAMWOF010000071.1 GCA_947175805.1 uncultured Clostridiaceae bacterium | reverse complement strand
TGCTGGAGATTGAAAAGAAGTATCCTGGCAATCAGGAAAAAGTAAGAAGCATGGCAATCCTCTATGACGGACAGGTGAAGATGGCACATCTTGCTATTGCCGGCAGTTACTCTGTAAACGGTGTTGCCCAGCTCCACACAGAGATTTTAAAGGAGAGGGAGCTGAAGGACTTCTACGAGATGAATCCGCAGCAGTTCAACAATAAGACCAATGGTATTACTCAGAGAAGATTTTTGCTGCACGGCAATCCGCTTCTGGCTGACTGGGTAACCGATAAGATTGGGGACGAATGGATTACGGATTTGCCGCATTTAGAGAAGTTAAAGGTTTATGCGGATGACCAGAAGGCACAACAGGAGTTTATGAATATCAAGTACCAGAATAAGATTCGTCTGGCGAACTATATCAAGGAGCACAATGGCATTGATGTTGACCCACGTTCCATTTTTGATGTGCAGGTAAAGCGTCTGCATGAGTATAAGCGCCAGTTGTTAAATATCCTGCATGTGATGCACCTGTATAATCAGTTGAAAGAGAATCCAACTATGGATATCGTGCCGAGAACCTTTATTTTCGGTGCTAAGGCGGCAGCCGGTTACAAAAATGCAAAGCTGACAATCAAGCTGATTAATTCTGTGGCGGATGTTATCAACAATGATGAGACCATCCACGGTAAGATAAAGGTGGTATTCATTGAGAATTACCGTGTATCCAATGCGGAGATTATCTTTGCGGCAGCGGACGTCAGCGAACAGATTTCTACGGCTTCCAGAGAGGCGTCAGGTACGGGCAACATGAAATTCATGTTAAACGGTGCATTGACATTAGGAACCATGGATGGTGCGAATGTGGAGATTGTAGAAGAGGTCGGTGAAGAGAATGCCTTTATCTTCGGCATGAGAGCCGAGGAGGTTATGCGGTATGAGCGCGAGGGCGGCTATAATCCGATGGATATCTACAACAGTAACCAGAATGTCAGGAAGGTGTTGATGCAGTTAATTAATGGGACCTATCATCCGGATACAGAGATGTTCCGCCCATTATATGATTCGCTGATTAAACAGGACGTATATTTTACCCTCAAGGATTTTGATTCCTATGCAGAAGCGCACAAGAGAGTGGATGCGGCATATCGGGATGAGCAAGCATGGGCGAGAAGCGCAATGCTGAATACGGCCTTCTCCGGCAAGTTCTCTTCAGACCGTACCATTCAGCAGTACGTAGATGAGATTTGGAAACTCGATAAGGTGTCAATTAAGCTTCCAAAGAATAAATAATAGAATATTTTTCCTCCTACCGAATAGCTTTAAGGTAGGAGGAATTTTTTTATGTGGGAAAAATTTACGATTCTGTTTGCGGGAGTTGCAGGGGCATTGCTGCTTCGGTTTATCATTACCATGGGCATGTCCGGTGTACGGGTAAATGCCATGCTTTCCCTGGAAAACTCCGATTCGGGAAAGACAGTTACCGTAACTGCTTTGGGGGCACCGCAGCAGCTAGATATGGAGCAGTTTTTAGTTCAGGTTTTGGCAGCGCAGATTTCTCCCGATAGGGAACGGGAGGCGTTAAAATGCCAGGCAGTCATTGCCAGAACTATGGTGAAAAAGGCTATGGAAGCCGTATCTGTGGCTGACAGCATTTCCCTGGGAATCGAATATATGACTGAGGAGGAATGCAAGGAGCAGTGGGGACAGAAACGGTATGATAAGTACCGTAAGCGGTTGGAGCAGGCGGTGATTGATACCTACGGACAGACGCTGCAGTACGATGGCGCCTATATAGATGCTATGTATCACTGCGCGAGCATGGGTAATACCATTAGCGCCCTTGAGGCATATGGAAAAGAAATACCTTATCTTCAGCAGGCGGCTTGCAGCCGGGATGTGGAGACACCGGAATATATGCAGGTGGAATTTTTTACATGGGAGCAGATGACGGCGGTACTTAATACGCTCGATGCACAGGGACAGCTTGCGGGTTTTTCCCTGGAACAGACCGAGGCGCTGCCACTTACAGAGCGGCTTTCGGTGACGGCGGCTACGGAGCACGGCTATGTGCAGACGGTATCCGTGGGAGGTGTCGCTGTAAATGGTGATATATTCGCCCAGGCGGCAGGGCTGCAGAGCCATGTATACTATATAGAGGTGGTGGAGGAGCAGTACCGGATTATCTGTTTGGGGAAGGGACACGGCATAGGCTTGTCCCAATACTCGGCAAATGTGATGGCGGCGCAGGGACAAAGCTATGAGCAGATATTGGAATATTTTTATCCGGGTTCAGTACTTGTAAAATAGGACGGAGCATGCTATACTATTTCCGCTTGACACTTTGTACACAGGAAACGGTTGATTAACATAGGAAGAAATATGAAAACAAAAATATACCGGGGGATATCCCTGGCAGCATGCCTGCTCTGCTTTGCTCTGGGTATGCTGTTTGGAATCAATATCATATTACATACAGAGAAGCGGGAGAACGCATGGGATGGGCAGCCGATGGTTGCTGAAGCCGCACAGATTGGGGCGGAGGCCGTAACCGGTTATAACGGCGATACCTTTCGGGATAATGGGCATCCGTACTGCATTAAGGTGAACCGGAGCAGGAATGTGGTGACGGTATATACGCTGGATGAGGACGGATACTATACCGTACCGTATAAGGCAATGGTGTGTTCGGTAGGCTTAAATGATAAGACCCCGACAGGGACATTCAAGCTGCAGCGGGACCGCTATGAATGGCGGGAACTGGTGGGACAGGTGTACGGGCAGTATGCGGTGCGCATCCACCGATCCATCATGTTTCACTCAGTGCCTTATTACAGCCCGCAGAAGGACGAGCTGGAGAGAGAGGAATTTAACAAGCTGGGAGAACCGGCGTCAAAGGGCTGCATCCGCTTGACGGTGGCGGATTCCAAGTGGATATATGATAACTGTGAGAAGGGCACCATCGTACAGATTTTTGATAGCGATTATATTGGACCATGGGGAAAGCCGACAGCGCAAAAGCTGGACACCTCTTCGGGCAGGCAGGATATGTCCGGTTCGCATGCGCCATCCCAGGGTGACGAGCCTTTAGGGACGCAATGCTGGGATCCGACAGATATCCACAAGGACAGCCTGTGGTATCATGAAGAGCCGTACATTTTTGGAGCAGAATCGGTATCTTTAGACTATGAGGCGGAGTTTGATCTGCGTTCCGGCGTCAGCGCATATGACTGCAATGGCAAGGATTTGACGGCGGCATTGTCGGTAAACGGCAGTGTGAATACCAGCGTCCCAGGAAACTACATAGTCATATACCGGGTGACGGACGGCGAAGGAAGGCAGACGCGGGTAGAACGGGAAATACGGGTTGCCGATGCAGACGGCAGGTTTTTCGAGGAGCATGTGCCGGAGGAGGATGCAACGGAAGCGGACGGGGATAAAACGGCGGCTGCGGACAGTGAGGGTAATCCACCGGTGATTGTGCTGCGCAGAGATGCGCCGGATACTCTGACCGTGGAACAGGCGGGAGATGAGGAATATATGAAATCCTTAGTGGAGGTGACAGACGAGAGCGGGCTCGACTCCCTGACGGTAAGCCTTCCGCTGTGGGTTAGCAGAAAGATGTCCTACCGGGTGGTATATATTGCAAAGGATATCCATGGCAATATTGCCACGGTATATTATAAATTTTCCATCGAATAAATAAACCCAATTTACAGGCATATTTAAAAAGATAAAACCGGAGAATTGCTCTGTGTGATAAAAATAGTCCTTTTTTACTGCATAATCTCATGGGATTTGGCAATGCTAATCATGAGGTGATGATGATAGTGAAAAAGGATTATTTATTTTACGGGGCATTTGGCGTGGGTATTGTTGCATTGGTGACAGTGCTGGCGGCATATAACCTGAACAGCAAAAAAACTACAAAGGACCAAAGCATTGATTTAAATGCTTCCAACCAGGAGATTATGCAGGAAGCGGACAATGTGGATGTACTGGGCGAGGATAACGTATTGGCGCAGGATGAACAGGGTGAGATGGATGACAGCATGCCGACGGAGCAGGCCCGCGCAGACATACAATCCGCACCGGATATGGATGCGCCGGATGATGCCAACACAGAGGAGCCGCCAGTAAATGAAACACTTTCGGATGGTGATGCACAGGAGGAAAATGAAAACAATGATGAAGCATCAGCCTCTGAGGAGGAGCAGGATGACACCACGAAGACCGTCGACAGCCGGAACGCATATAACGGTGCACAGACATTAACCTGGCCGGTTACCGGCGATATTATCCTGCCTTACAGCATGGATACCACGGTATACTTTAGAACCCTGGAGCAATACAAATGCAATCCGGGCATGCTGATTGCCTCCGAGCACGGAGACCAGGTAGCCTCCGTTTATGCGGGTAAGATTAAGGAAATTGGAAAATCAAATGAATACGGCAACTATCTGGTGATGGATTTAGGAAACGGATATGAGGTATTTTATGGACAGTTGGAAGACATCCATGTGAGTGAAAATGACCAGGTGGGCGCAGGAGATAAGCTGGCATCCGTGGCAGAGCCGTCCAGCTATTTTGAGAAGGAAGGCTCCCATCTCTATATTGCCATCACAAAGGATGACAAACCAATTAATCCGGTCAGCCTGATGGCGGACTAAAATGTATGGTAAAGAAACACATTTTTGCATGGTAAAAAATGTGTTTCTTTACATTTGTGTTGACGATAAAAATATATACGGATATAATGAAAATAAGAATCATTATTACAGAAAAGGATAATTATGGCGAAATTAAAGAGAAGCAGACAAAGAGAAGCGATTATAGCATTTTTGCAGACGAGGAAGGACCATCCTACAGCGGACACGGTGTACATGTCCCTTAGAGAGACTATGCCGAATTTGAGCCTGGGTACTGTCTACAGGAATCTTTCCCTGCTTGCGGAACAGGGAAAAATTTTAAAGTTTTCCTGCGACGGCAAGGTTGACCGGTTTGACGGCTTTGTCCATCCGCATTATCATTTTATGTGTGTGGACTGCGGCGAGGTCAGTGATGTAGAGATGGATATGACCGAGCTTTTGACGAAAGCGGCAGCGGAGCATACGGACGGCCTGATTACAGGGCATACAGTACTGTTTAAGGGCTATTGCGCAAGGTGCAGGGAAAACAACCAGACAGCATAGGGTAAATGTGCTATGCTTTTCAAGATGAAGTGTGTTTTAGACCTTTAAAATGATAATGATAAAAAAAGCGAGCCCGCTGCATGTGCAGCGGGCTCAAATCATTTGCGCAATGGTACTAACCCATCACTACCTCGACCTTGTGTGTCTTGCCATCGCCGAATACCGGAAGTACATTGCCATCTATGGCATTGCCGTCAACGGTTACGCTCTTGACACCCTTGCACACATGGTTCGGATTGGAAATCGTAATCTCAAAGGTATCACCCCGGAATGTACGGGAAGCTGTAAAGCCGTCCCATGCTGACGGAATGGAAGGGTCAATCTTCAGACCGTCGTAGTCAGGAATCATACCTAAAATATACTGTGAAATCGCTACAAAGTTCCATGCGGCAGTACCAGTCAGCCATGAGTTCTTTGCCTCACCGTGGCGTCCTGCATCCTTGCCGGCAATCATCTGTGCGTATACATATGGTTCGGTTCTGTGTAAATCTGAATACTTCTCCTCGCGGAATGCAGGCGCAATCTTTGAGTAGTATTCAAATGCCTTGTCCCCTCTGCCTGCATAGGCCTCTGCACAGATAATCCATGCGTTGTTGTGGCAGAAGATGCCGGCATTCTCCTTGTAGCCTGCCGGATAGGTGGAAATTTCACCGTACTCGATGTAATATTTCGTAAATGCAGGGTTGTTGAGAACCAGACCGTGCTCGCAGTTCAAATACTTGTCGATGCTGTTCAAGGTCTGAATGTCATAGCCCTTGTCCTTTCCAATCTCTGCCATAACTGCGAAGCCCTGTGGCTCAATGAAAATCTTGCCCTCTTCACATTCCTTGGAGCCGACCTTCTTGCCGAAGTCATCATAAGCTCTTAAGAACCATTCGCCGTCATAGCCATGCTCAATAATATTATCTTTCATCTTGTCAATCTCTGCCTGTGCCTTTGCAGCCTGGTCATCAAGCCCTTTCTTCTTGCAGAGGGCAACATACTCAGGTCCGGCATAGCAGAACAGGGTAGCCACAAATAAGGACTCGGCAACCTTGGAGTATTTATCATCGCCATACTTCGGAGAGGTCCATGTCTGGAAGCTCTCGCCCGGTGTATTGGAGAAGCACGAAAGGTTCAGACAGTCATTCCAGTCTGCACGCATGGAAAGCGGTAAGCCATGAGGACCAACATTGTTCACAACCCGGTAGAAGGATTGCTGTAAATGATGCATCATCGGCTGTGCCAGCTTATCATCATTTCTGTATGGAACCATCTCGTCCAGAATACTGTAATCGCCGGTTTCCTTTATGTAAGCAGCAGTAGATAAAATCATCCACAATGGGTCGTCAGAGAAATCGCCGCCCACGGCGTCATTCCCCTTCTTTGTCAGAGGCTGATACTGATGGAAGCATCCGCCGTCCTCAAACTGGGTAGCAGCCAAATCGAGGATTCGCTCCCTTGCCCTGTCAGGAATCTGGTGAACAAAGCCAAGTAAATCCTGGTTGGAATCCCGGAAGCCCATACCACGTCCGATACCGCTCTCAAAATAAGAAGCGGAACGAGACATATTAAATGTAACCATGCACTGATACTGGTTCCAGATATTCACCATCCGGTCAACCTTCTCATCCGGTGTCTTAACTGTATACTTGGAGAGCAGCTCTGCCCAGGTCTTCTTAAGGTCAGCCAATGCTGCGTCTGCTTTCTCGGCAGTGTCAAACTGCTTCATCATGGCATAAGCCTTGTCCTTCTTCATGGAGCCGTCGGCATTCCACTTGTCCTCGCCGTTCTCCACATAGCCCAGAACAAATACCAGCTCCTTCTTCTCTCCGGCAGCCAGTGTAATATCAAGGCTGTGGGAAGCAATCGGTGACCAGCCGTCCGCCTTGGAATTCGTGGACTTGCCGTTCATCACTGCATCAGGATTGCCAAAACCGTTATAGAGTCCCATAAAGCTCTCACGGTCACAGTCATAGCCTGTAATGTCGGCATTTACCGTGTAAAATGCAAAATGGTCGCGGCGCTCCTTGTACTCGGTCTTGTGGAACAGAGTGGAACCCTCCACCTCCACCTCGCCGGTGTTAAAGTTGCGCTGGAAGTTCGTAGAGTCGTCCTCTGCATTCCATAAGCACCATTCCAGGAAAGAGAACAGTGTAAAGCTCTTAGAAGCGGAGGAGGTATTTGTTAAGGTAACCTTCTGAACCTCGCCCTGAAAATTCTGAGGAACAAAGAAAGTAACCTGTGCCTCTAAATCATTTTTCTTACCTGTAATCTGTGTGTAACCCATACCATGACGGCACTCGTAGGCATCCAGATCTGTCTTCACAGGAGACCAGCCCGGATTCCAAATCGTTCCGGCTTCGTTTATGTAAAAATAACGCCCACCCATATCTACCGGAACATTGTTGTAACGATATCTCGTGATTCTTCTAAGACGGGCATCTTTATAGAAGCTGTAGCCTCCTGCCGTGTTAGAAATCAGAGAAAAGAAATCCTGGGTTCCTAAGTAGTTAATCCATGGGTATGGAGTCTTAGGAGAGGTGATGACATACTCTTTGTTCTCATCATCAAAGTAACCAAATTTCATGTGCTAAATACCTTCCTTTCTATTTGTGCTTGCACGTAGCCAAATGGACAGCCCCATGCAGCGGTACTGTAATCCATTATATAATATCAAGCGCTAAAACACAAGAAAAAAACCGACACTTTCACGAAGAAAATGACGGTCTTTCTAAAGACAATTGTGAAATTTGTCTATGCCAGATAGAGTTTTTGCACCAGGGTTTTGGATTCGCCCGGAGCCAGCTCCTGATAACCGGTGGTCTCCGGCAGCAGGGAAAGGTTCGGCGCATTGACCATCCAGGTCTGCGGCTCCACACAAAAATATCCCTTCTCGCCCCAGTCGTTCCAGACGATGAAAAACTTATATTCCCTGTCAACCTCGTAACAGATACGAGTGCCGGTCTTAATGTCGGTGGCGATAGAGCCGTAAAACGGCGCATCGTCCTTCACGCCCACTTCGCCGAAGTACATTTCCGTATCCAGCGGCTGGTGAACCGGAATCATGCTGCCGGTTAAATACTGCTTATCATGGCCATCCAGCGGAAGCAGCTCCTCTGTCGCCAGGCGTCGCTCCTCATCAATCTCGCACTTGTCGCCAATCGGAATATAAAGGCGTACATCCATGCCGTCTCCGCCTTTTGTAAAGGGAGCAGGAAATGCTGTATGGGAGCATATGCCAAATGGCATCTGCACCTGGGAAAGATTTGTCATGGTCAGTGTATAGGAAAGCCCTTCCGGCGTCAGTGTTATCTGAATCTCAGATCGAAAAGAAACGGGGAAATAGGTAAATGCCTCGTCCTTTTCATCATATGTATATGCGGTCTTTACCATGGCAGAATCATCCCCGGTTGTAAGCTCACATACTTCGTAGAGACGCTTGTGAAGAAAACCGTGCAAATGCGTATTAAACTGCGGTTCATTCACCGGGAACTGGTAGGTGGCGTCGGAGGTCTTCAGTTTGCCGTCTGCCAGTCTGTTCGGCAGATACAGTGTAGGAAGCCCGTATATCTCAGGGGATGCCTTTAAATCCTCCATGGCAGCATCCTTATCATAGCGGAGAAGCTCAATATCCTTTCCCGAATGGTAAAGCCGGATAACATTGCTGCCTATAAATGGAGCGATATATGCCACATAATCGCCGACGGCAAGCTCCACACATTCTTCACCCTTGTAATCAATTTTTTTAGCGCTGACTGTCATGCTTTCATTTCCTTTCTTAGCTTGCGTTGTTTTGGGAGCGGAAAACGGAGGTTATCCGGTGCCCACTAAATAGACTTATTTTATCACAGAAACACTTGGTTGTCTAATCTTTTGCTTTTTATTTTTCATTTTCATTTTCCGGTTTATCGCTTTCATTTTTTTCTTTCTGGTATTGATTCAAATATACAGAGCCTAAACACAACATAGTTGAACCTAAACATAGGCATATCCCGCCAAGATATTTAGACGGCCCAATAAAATAAATCAATGCCGCAATATCGGCAAGTACTGCAGCAACAAAATATATAATTGCACATATTCTCTTTTTATTCATAATTATCTATTCCCTTCCTCTTGCTTTTCATTTTTCCCGTATAAGCAACTCATTTTTTAGTAATCCAATTTTACCATTAAAAATCTATACATTCAATGTTCATTACTCTTTTTTGTGTATTTGCTTTGTACGGTGTAAATATTTGACGCAAATTTTTTGGGATTTTCGATGTGTTTTTACACATGTGTGCCGTGCGAATACGTTTAAGAAAAAATTATGAAAAAATGTGTGGTTATCTAAAATGAAAAGTGATATACC
>CAMWOF010000070.1 GCA_947175805.1 uncultured Clostridiaceae bacterium | reverse complement strand
TTCTATGGCGAATGCAAGAAAAATAGAAAGGCAAAAATAGTAGGAGCCGATACCATTAATATAAATATCGAGCCCCATCCATACCGACAATGCATAAAGCAGCATAGTCCCCACTGCTGTAAAAAGCATACCGGAAAAAATATAAACATTATAGCGGAAGGTTCCCCATGTCCGTTCTAAATCTGTGCCGATAGAATAATAAAAATACAGCATAATTACCGTGAAAATGCTCAAACCGTCCGGCGGTGTAATAATCCAGGTAACCAGCCGCCAAATCTGCCCTTTCAGTATCAGCGTGGGATTCAAGGTAAAAAAAGCCAATATTCCCATCATATCAAACACATAGCCGATAATATATCCAATAATCAGATATAATGATAAGTTTCTGATCGCATATCTACCAAACTTCCTTTCCAGCTTGTTCAAAAAACTCATGCAGAAATTCCCTCTTTCTTCCAGTCTCTAACCATAAGTATATCCATTCTTCACAAAAAATGCCACTATTATTCTGCTACTCATTATACTATAGCTTTTCAGTACAAACAAGCAAAAGTAGATATATAAATCAACATATCCGTCTGCAAATTGCAGCAAAAGAACGCAGGTCAACGACCTGCGCCCACAAAAAACAAAATGTTAATCATCATAATGAAGCGGCATACGGATGACCAGCCCCGGCTGTAGCGGAAGGTTGGCGATATCCTCATTAAACTTTGCCAAATCCTCATATTCTGTATCAAACTCTCTCAATACATCCATCAGAGTATCCCCTGCCTGTACGGTGTAGAGCTTCTCTCTTGGCGGCTCCGGCTTTGTCGGTTTTTCCGGGCGTTCCATTGGTGAGGTCGGTACACAAATTTCATCGCCGATCTGGAGATTGTATACATTGATATACGGATTCGACTTCATGATTTCTGACAGCCTTAAATCATACTTCCTTGAAATGCGGTACAGCGTATCCCCACTCGCAACTATATGCACCATTCCTCTGCATTTTACACGCTCGTTATCCATCATATCCATCCTAAAAAACCTCTTTTTGATATCATATACAAAAGATAAAAATATGTTCATTTTTTATGCCACTTAAATAAAATTTAATAAAATTTTAAAAGTATTTCTATAATTTACTACGGATGAAAGCATTGTTTTTTTCGACAAATTCCACTATAATATGATGCTAGGGTTAAAATGCGTGTTTACACGTAGTAAATTAAGTAAGTAAGAATATCTTAGTATAAGGAGGCAAAGGGATACCCTGTCCGGTACTTTAAACCGGGTATCCCGCAGATAAGCTATGAATTATAAATTAGGCATCGATGTCGGTTCCACTACCGTCAAGGTTGCAGTTTTAGATGAAGAAAACCATATCATTTTCTCCGAATATGAGCGGCATTTTGCGAATATTAAGGAGACTATTGCAAAGCTGGTAAACCACGCTTACCAGCAGACCGGAGAGATAACAATTTGCCCTACCATTACCGGCTCCGGCGGGCTGACTATCGGTAATATGCTGGGAATACCTTTTACGCAGGAGGTAGTATGCGTTTCTACCGCCCTGTTAGACTATGCGCCCCAGACAGATGTCGCCATTGAGCTTGGCGGCGAGGATGCGAAAATCATTTATTTTACCAACGGCATCGACCAGCGGATGAACGGTGTATGCGCCGGTGGCACCGGCTCCTTTATCGACCAGATGGCGACACTGTTACAAACCGACGCCGCAGGGTTAAACGAATACGCAAAGGATTATGATACTATATATCCAATTGCCGCCCGCTGCGGTGTATTTGCAAAGACAGACATTCAGCCTTTGATTAACGAGGGCGCTACTAAGCCGAATCTTGCCGCCTCTATATTCCAGGCAGTCGTAAACCAGACCATTTCCGGTCTTGCCTGTGGCAAGCCAATTCGAGGAAATGTGGCGTTTTTAGGAGGTCCGCTCCACTTTTTGTCAGAACTGAAAAATGCATTTATCCGCACACTGGGACTGACGGACGAGCATATTATTGCACCGAATCACTCCCATTTATTTGCGGCAGTGGGTGCGGCGCTGACCTCGAAGGAGGAGGATGCACTTTCCCTGTGTGCATTTTTGGAAAAACTAAACGAAAACATGGAGATGGCAATTGAGGTAGAGCGTATGCAGCCGCTATTTGCCTCCCCTGCGGAATATGACGAATTTATTGAGAAACACAACCGTTTTTCCGTAATGCGGGGGGATCTTTCCACCTACGAGGGCAACTGCTTTTTAGGAATCGACGCTGGCTCCACCACGACGAAGGTCGCTTTGGTGGGCGAGGACGGTCAACTACTCTACGATTTTTACAGCAGCAACAACGGAAGCCCGCTAAAAACAAGCCTGCGTGCCATGAAGGATATTTACAGTAAGCTGCCTGACAGTGCAGCTATCGTTGGCTCCTGCTCCACCGGCTACGGCGAGGCTCTAATTAAGTCTGCCCTGATGCTTGACCACGGCGAGGTGGAAACCATCGCCCACTACACTGCCGCCGCCTTTTTTGAGCCGGAGGTAGACTGTATTTTAGACATCGGCGGCCAGGATATGAAGTGTATCAAAATTAAGAACGGCGTGGTGGACAATGTAATGTTGAATGAGGCCTGCTCCTCCGGCTGCGGTTCCTTTATTGAGACCTTCGCCAAATCCTTGAATTATGAAATCGAAGATTTTGCGAATATAGCACTCTTTGCCGAGACTCCGATTGACCTCGGCTCCCGCTGTACCGTTTTTATGAACTCCAAAGTGAAACAGGCGCAAAAGGAGGGCGCAACCGTGGCAGACATCTCCGCAGGACTTGCCTACTCCGTTATCAAAAATGCGCTTTTAAAGGTTATCAAGCTCACAGACCCTAAAGATTTGGGTGAAAAGGTCGTGGTGCAGGGTGGTACATTTTATAACGACGCCGTGCTCAGAAGCTTTGAGCTGATTTCCGGCAGGGAGGCAGTGCGCCCGGATATCTCAGGTATTATGGGGGCCTTCGGCGCAGCGCTGATTGCCAGGGAGCGCTATGACGCCAGCATAGAGACTTCTATGCTTTCCATTGACCAAATTAACAATCTCCAGTTTGATACCTCCATGGCGCGGTGCAAGGGCTGTACCAACAACTGTCTGCTCACCATCAACCGCTTTTCCGGCGGCAGGCAGTTTATTACCGGCAACCGCTGTGAACGGGGTATCGGGGAAAAGAAAAATAAGGACAATGTGCCAAACCTGTTTGAATACAAATTTAAAAAGCTGTTCGGCTATCAGTCTTTGGAGCCGGAACTGGCATACAGAGGCACCATAGGGATTCCACGCGTATTAAATATGTACGAAAACTACCCATTCTGGCATACATTTTTTACAAATTTGGGATTTCGGGTTATATTATCGCCCCAGTCCTCCAGAAAAATCTACGATTTGGGGATTGAGTCGATTCCCAGCGAATCGGAGTGTTATCCTGCAAAGATATCCCATGGGCATGTTATGTGGCTGATTAAGCAAGGCTTAGACCACATCTTCTACCCATGCGTTCCTTATGAGCAAAACGAGACGCCGGAGGCATATAACCACTATAACTGCCCGATTGTTACCTCCTATGCGGAGAATATTAAAAATAATATGGAAGAAATTCAGAGCGATGATATTACCTATATCCGCCCTTTCCTGGCATTGGACAATCCAAGCGCCCTGAAGCTGCGGCTCTACCAGGAGCTGTCCAAATATTATGACATTACGCAAAAGGAAATTAATGAAGCAACGGATGCCGCCTATGCAGAGGCAGATGCCATCAAAGCTGATATCCGCAAAAAAGGTGAGGAAACCGTGGCATGGCTAAACGAACACGACAAGCTGGGGATTGTCCTGGCAGGCAGACCGTACCACATTGACCCGGAAATCAACCACGGCCTTCCTGAGCTGATTAACTCCTATGGCATTGCCGTTTTGACGGAGGATTCCGTATCCCATTTAACGCCGGTGGAAAGGCCTTTAATTGTCTCCGACCAGTGGATGTACCATTCCCGCCTCTATGCGGCTGCCAACTATGTCAAGGGACAAAAAAATCTGGAACTGATTCAGCTAAATTCCTTCGGCTGCGGTTTAGATGCGGTCACCACGGATCAGGTAAACGATATTCTGACCGGCTCCAACAAAATTTATACCGTATTAAAGATTGACGAGGTGAGCAATTTAGGCGCTGCCAGGATTCGTATCCGCTCCTTAATCAGCGCCGTCAACATACGAAGAAAGCGGGGATTTGCCCCAAAGCCAATCTCCTCTGCATACCACCGCACAATTTTTACGAAGGAAATGCAGGAAGAATATACCCTGCTTGCACCGCAAATGTCGCCGATTCACTTTGACATTTTAGAGTCTGCCATGAACAGTCTGGGTAAATATAAGATTAAAATCCTGCCAGACGCTACGAAGGCAACCATAGATATCGGACTAAAATACGTGAACAACGACGCCTGCTATCCTTCCGTCATTGTCGTTGGACAACTTATGCAGGCACTGCTCTCAGGAAAATATGATGTAAAAAAGACGGCATTGGTCATTACCCAGACCGGCGGTGGCTGCCGCGCTACCAACTACATCGGTTTTATCAGAAGAGCGCTAAGAAAAGCGGGGATGGATGACATTCCTGTCATATCATTAAGCATGCAGGGTATAGAAAAGAACCCAGGCTTTAAATATTCGCCGTCCCTGGTAAATCGGGTAATCCAGGCATTAATTTACGGCGATGTGTTTATGCGGGTGCTGTACCGTATGCGGCCTTATGAGAAGGTGCCCGGATCTGCCAACGCCCTCCATGAAAAATGGAAAAAGATATGCTGTGAATCTGTTAAAACCGGAAATATCCGAACCTTCAACAAAAATATTGAGGGGATTATCAAAGACTTTGACAACCTGCCAATTACGGAGGAGCGAAAGCCAAGAGTCGGTATCGTAGGAGAGATTTTAGTAAAATTCCTGCCTTCCGCCAACAACCATCTGGTGGATTTACTTGAGGCAGAGGGAGCGGAAGCCGTAATGCCCGACCTGCTAGATTTCTTCATGTATATGTGCTATAACCACAATTACCGATATGAGTTTCTTGGAAAGCCAAAGAAAAATACGGTCATCAATAATATGGCTATCGGCTTTATGGAGCAGTACCGGAAGCATTTAAGAAAATGCCTTGCCAGCAGTAAGCATTTTGACCCGCCTGCCAAAATTTCTGAGCTTGGTGAATACGCAAAACCGTTTGTATCCCTTGGCAACCAGACTGGAGAGGGATGGTTTTTGACCGGGGAGATGATAGAGCTGATTCACTCCGGCGCCAGCAACATTGTGTGCGCCCAGCCCTTTGGCTGCCTGCCGAACCATGTGGTGGGAAAGGGTGTGATTAAGGAGCTTAAGCTGGCGTTTCCGGACGCTAACATCGTGGCTGTGGACTACGACCCCGGCGCCTCCGAGGTCAACCAGCTAAACCGTATTAAGCTCATGCTTTCCACCGCCCAGAAGAATCTGGAGCAGAACGGATAAACACACTGACCACATATATTTTCATAAAAAATAGAGCACCCCGGCGGCTGCCTGCGCGCAGCCCGGAGTGCTTTATTTTTTAATCTTTATTCTTTTTACCAGCTTCTACTTCTGTCTTTTCTTTATACCCGGAAGCTATCATAAAACCGTCCTTGCCGTTTCTCTTGACCTTATAAAGCGCCTCATCAGAACTCTTATACAACTTGTCAAAGGTTTTATTGTCAGCAGAAAATGCGCCTCCAATACTGACAGAAAGCTTCTGCTCCGGATATGCCTCATCAAACTCTCCATGAAACAGCAAAATAAATTTCTTCAGCATCGCCTCTACCTCCGAAGCGCCTACCGGCCTGCCTACATAGACAGCAAACTCGTCACCGCCGATTCTTGCCACAATGTCCTTATTCCGGTTAAAATAACCCTCCAATAAAACGGCAAAGCGTTTTAATACCGCATCCCCCTCTGGGTGCCCAAGCTGGTCATTTATCTTCTTAAAATTATCCATGTCCATAATCATAAGAATGCCCTGCTCGGTATTTGTCTCCATCGCAAGCATCATCATTTCCCGAAATCCATCTCTATTTAACAGCCTGGTAAGCGGGTCTGTCTTTGCCTTTATCCGGATACTGCTCATCTCCTTGGCAATCCGGTTAACAATATACACCAGAATAAAGGATACAATTACTGCCGCTAACAGCATAAGCCGCTCCAGTCTGTTCAGATTTTTCAGGGTCCCTTTCCTGCTCATACATGTGATAAAATACCAGTCCGTATTTTCTATCCTGTTAATATCGACATAATATAAACCGTCATCACCCTCAATCTCACTCTGGCCGGTTTTCCCTTCCTCCAGCAGTTGATTAATGTTGGCATAGAGCCGGGAACCGTTATCTTCCCTTAAGCACTTGCCTACCATGTCGGTATCGGAATCCGCTACAATAATTCTTGTGCCACCGGTAGCATAAAGGGCATGCTCTATCGACTCCTTTGTAATCTCGGAGACAAGATCTGAGGCATAATCCAGATAAACATCCGCCGCCAGCACACAGACCGTCTTATAGTTTTTGACTCTGGTGGTCACACTGACACAGGTATCGCCGGTCATCGCATCCATATAGGGCTCGCCAAAGGAAAACCTCTCATGCTCCAAACCCTCCAAATACCAGTTCCGCTCCGTAACCACATAATCTGCATCCGGCACCCAGCCTGAAGAATCAAAATACGTTCCCTGGTCATCCCCCCAATAAAGACCATAGGGATAAGCGTCATTGGAATCAGCAGAAGTCTTTAGCATTTCTAACGTCTTAGGGTCATCCAGGCTCATGTGCTCTATCATACTGCTGTAAATATTCAGTTCGTCTAATACGCTATCCGCCCATTTGCTGATATCATCGGCATAATTCTTTGACTTGATTGCCAGGTTGTCCTTTGACAACGTAATGATTTCCCTTCTGGTCAGCACAAAGAATACAAAAAGCAACAGGATTACCGTCGGAACAATGACAATCACCAGCTTTACATTTGCCCAAAATGATTTTTTATTCGTCTTCATCAATACTCTCTCTTACAATTTCCTCTCCGTTATGCTTAAACTGGCATCTTGTGCCTATAATCTCAAACACATCCGCCCCCACGTCAATCTCCAGATTGTTCTTTACATCAGAACTGATATCCCCCTGCCGCAAACATATCTTGGCTGTTTTTGCAAAATTACCCAGGGAAACAGCCTCTTTTCCCTTGACTGCTGCCTGAAGCCGGAAATGATCCATCTCAATATCTGTCTCCCCCGTCTGACTGCCGATGCCACAGCTCTCATCCACACGCATATCCATATTTACAATGGCATCCTGGATATCCAGTGTACAGTGCTCACCCTCCAGCGTACCGATGCCTGTGCATTTATGACCGCCAAAATAACCTACAACAGAAGTCTTCCGCATCTCTAAGCTGACGCTTCCCGTCAGGGAGCCAATGCCCACGCCGGATACATTTACCATATGAATCTCAATATCCCCACGGTGAATCACCGGGCTGCAGTCCGCATACAGAGAGCCAATCCCTACTGCATCCTGTCCGGACAGATTGATTACGTATCTTCCCCTGTTAATCTGAATCTTCCCGCCCTGACCGGAACCGATACCAACGCCATACATTGTATTTCCGTGAACCTCAATAGCACCATCCTGGTCAAAGACAAGCTCTCCATGCTTTTCATCCTTTGTGTTTCCGATACCGCAGCCATCCACAGCAATCTGCTTCATGATGAGATTTCCATCTCCCTGCACGGTCAGCTTTGAGCTTTCAGGCACCAAAACACCACCCTGCTCTATCACGCTCTCTCCATTCAGCGCAAGTGTCACATCACAGTGGTTTCCTATAATAATACCCGGAGCCTTTTTCTGCCCCTTTAAATACACATCCATCAATTCAATTCGTCCCACATAGGAATCCTCAACTACGATGTCCATTTCCGCCTCGAAGCCCGGAATACCTACAATCGTCACATCCCTATGCGTCACATCCCCGCTGTTAAACTGGATTCTGGAATAGTCCCCGGTCACCAGCTTGACAAGGGAAATCCTGCTCTCCTGTCCCGCTTCATATACCTTTTTGCCGTTCTGCTTTGCTGCTGCATGCCTGTACTGTATAATTTCATTCTGAAGACTGCTGTCTATCCCAGAAAGCACCTGGGCTGAAGGTCGCGCAGTATAGTAACCCTGAATCAAATCTGCCCCTAGAGCAATTACCATCTTTAATTCTTCTGCAGTCTCTACGCCCTCTGCCAACGCTTTAATTTGATTATCATGGGCAAACTCAATAATCTCCTTTACAAAATGCTGCTTCTGGGGACTTAAATGTATGCCTGCAAGCAGCATCCTGTCAATCTTAACATAATTAGGCATATAACGAAGCAGGTTGGTGACATTGGAATATCCCGTACCATAGTCGTCCACTGCCGTTTCTATCTCCAGTCTCTTATACAGACCCTTTAAGGACGCCAGCTCTTTATCATCTAACTCCGCCTGCTCCGTGAGCTCCACTACCACGCTGTTATGATAGTGCTCCAGCCTGTCCCAAACAAAGCTGTTGTCCTCCTCTCGCAGCCGATTGCCCGGAATACTATTGATAAATATCTTTTTCCCGACAAATACATCCTCATTTTCTTCCAGATATTTTAAAACATTGGTAAATGTCGCCTGTTCTACATCATAGAGCCTTCCCAAATGCTCCGCATATTTTAAAATCTGCAGCGGTGATATATACTGCTCTATGTCCGCTCTCATCAATGCTTCATAGGCATAAATCTTCCCGGACTCTGCCTCCACAATTGGCTGAAAATAGTAAATAAAGCGGTTGTTATCTAAGATATCTGCCACGAACTGAGCCTCATCCCGCTCCTCCCTGGTCAGCTTGTCATGACTGTGCCGCTGTGCATTTGTCTTATTATTGTTCTTATTGCCTACCGCCTCGTTAATCAGTTTTTCAAATCCGGTGACATCAACAATCTGCCGCTGTACGCTGCCAACGGAAATGTAGAGCTTTCCGAGACCATTTTCCATGTTATAGTCCTCTAAGGCCTTACTCATGTATTCCTGGATATCCTCCACGCAGCTCTCACATTTCTCATTATAAAAATATGCAATTAGGAACTCTCCGTTGCCGAGGGCGCAGGAAACACCCTTTCCCACAGCAATCTCCAGCATCCGTGAAAAATCAATCACTGCCTGGTTCCCTTCAGAAATGCTATAATGCTCAAACACTTCATTGATACCGCAAAAGTCAAGGGCAATCATATCTATATAATAGCCTTGGTTCGGCACACACGCCAACATTGACACCGCTTTATCCACAAAACCGTTATAATTGTAAAAGCCCGTCAGGGAGTCACGAATCTGCCCTGTCTGAAACAGCAAAACTGACTCCTCAAGATTATGTATGCGCCGAAAACATTCCAGGCTCCGCATAACTGTTCCCAGCCATTTTTTATATATTTTAT
>CAMWOF010000069.1 GCA_947175805.1 uncultured Clostridiaceae bacterium | reverse complement strand
ATTTTCTCACATACAAATTTTGCTTCAAATGCTTCGCGTTCATGCTCATTCGCCGTTATAAAAAGAAAAACATTCATAATTGATAACCACCTTTCCAGAAAATTAATAGCAAAAAACATAACATACTTTTAAAAACTTTATATTCAAAAGTGGAATTTACTTTTTAATTTGTTTGTATCTTATCAAAACTATAAAAAATTCAACAAGTAATAACATATTATATTCGTATTATAAACCTTATGATTGATAACACAATATGGCTACACCATACTTTGTCGAACTACAAAGAATCTTGCAATCCGTTGTCGAATTGCAAGGTATTCTGTCGTTCCTTAATTTTCCCCCTCCACATCTATTTCAAAACCTAATTTAAACACCACCGTCATCCTATCCTCATACACCTTATTTTTCTCCATCAGACGCCGAACCAACTGCTCATCATGCACCAATGACTCATTTACCTGTTTCTTCAAATAAAACTCATTTCCTCAATTCTCTACCGCCTGCCATCCCTCTCTGCATCCTATGTTAGAACATCCCGCCGCTTCTCCCTCAGTTTATGAAGCTCATCTGCAACATATTTCTCGCTCTGCAATATTTTCTCAATGTCTCCGACCGCCACCAACCTTCCCTGCAACACCAGCGATGCCATGATGATCAGCAGCACCTCCCCTTTGAAATCCACCCCTCTATCCCCCTAAAGACATCTCTATGTCTTTAACTAGTATGACTACACCATCCCAAAAAAGTGTTATATTTCCATTTTTACTTTTCTATGATATGGTATTAACATACTATGAGGAGGTGATATTATGTCTTTTCATCCAAAACAATTTGGCATAGTATTAAAAAATGCACGGCTGGACAAAAAACTTACCCAAGCAGAATTGGCTGAAATATTGGATATTTCTTTATCATATCTCAAAGACCTTGAGCGTTTCCGGAACAATCCAAGCTACGAGATTTTTGAAAAAGTTATACGATACTTTAATTTGTCGGCAGATGACGTAATCTATCCAAATAGGAATCAGGTCGATAGTACATACCAGCAGATTGAACGGCTACTGACCCGCTGTGATGAAGAACATCTTCATGTAATTCTCGCCACCACAGAGGCATTGCTATCCACAAATAGAAATCCTTCAAAGATAGACTAATGAATAACTTCTAAACAGTATAATCCACTGTACTTTCCATCCCCTCTCAGATAGCGCTTTTGTTCCTACTAATAAATCAGACTGTATCTGCTGATAAGAAATAATGTCTTTTGCATTTTCTCCATACGCTTCCTGCAAACGTACAAATTCATCATTGTAAATAGAGGTAAACTGCCCTGCTCTGGCAAACTCCTTTCTTGCAAACTCCTTTATCGCTTCCCCAAATTCCTACTTAAATAAAAACAAAAAAATCCCCCGCCAACCCATTACGGGCTGGCAGGGGAACAAACACATTCTCCAGCAAATCTTCTGCCTTTACTGTCATATATTATAATTTTACATCTCACACATCCAACTTCTAAACCATATAATCCACTGTATTTCCAATCCCCTTCTCAGATACTGCTTTTGTTTCTGCCGACAAATCCGACTGTATCTGCTGATAAGAAACATTGCCTCTGGCATTTTCTCCATACTCTTTCTGCAAACGTGCCAATTCGTCATTGTAAATAGAGGTAAACTGCCTTGCTCTTGCAAACTCCTTATCTGTACTTATTGCCTTCCAATTTCCTGTAACCGGATGATACGATAATGTTTTATTCCCGCTATCATCCCAAAACATGCAAGCCGCATTCATCTTACCGCCGGTCTTTCTCATACTGGATTCATAAATGGCCTTCCTATCCGGAGATACTGTTTCCCCGTGCTGCATACATAATTTTCTATATGCGGCATCATCTCTCTTCCCGGTAGCAAACTCCTTTCTTGCAAGCTCCTTTATCGCCTCCCCAAATTCCTCCTCCGACATTGCCGGCTTATCTCGCTTCGTCATAATGTTATCCCAATTAGGCTTTTTAAATGTAATATCAACCGGCTTAAAACGCAGTGCAAAATTCCCATAGTCACATTGCGCTAATGGGTCACTGGTATTTTTCTTATTTCCAAGCATCTGCTGTATCATGTTGGCATATTGTGCGTAATTTTCCCTCGTTATCTGCATGATCAATTCCTCCTTGATAAAATCCTGAAAATCCCTTTTCTGACCATTTCGACAGTCTTTTATTTTATATCGTCACCTTTACTTCAAACAGTTAATAATTCATATACTTGAGGTAATCACTCCTCCCTAAATCCATACACCCGATTGGAGTCCTCATCCAAAACATATATTTCGCCCGTGCTGCTCTCGTAAACCTTGCCGCTGATTGCAAGTCCTGTCAAATTTAAATGCTCCTTGACTGCTGCCTTATCAGCCACATAAACGCTTTCGCCTAAGTACTTCATATTTTTCAGCTGGGCAGCCGAAGCCTTGCACGCTTCGTCATAGACATACAACCTTCCATTTATATTAATCCATGCACCTTCTGTAGAAATATCCTTTGACGTCTCAAAAGTATTCTTCTGCGTCTCCCTGTCATAGTCTTCACCCACGGAATCAGAGGCAGCTACTGTCTCTGCATTGATAGTCATGGAATCTCCGTTAGTCTGCTCCACATCATACAAAGACTCATCATTCCCACCTGATGCCATTGTACCTGCTTCCTCCTGTGCCTCCTCCGGCATCAGCATTACTCCATCGCCCGGATATGCTTCTGGCGTGTCTTTGGTACTCCCTTTCATACCAGTACCGTTTTGCAGCACATACGCAATGACAATCACAAAGCATGCAGCCGCGGCAGTCAACAGCTTAGCCCACCGTTTTTTGCCAAGCTTTGCAAAATCCAGCACCTTTTCATCATCCTTGTCATGTTCTGTGCCACCTGCAGCAGAGCCCTTTTTCTTCTCTTGCTCTTGCTGGGCAATCCTGTCGGTTACCTTATCCCACACATCGGGCACATTCCTGTATTCACTTTCATAGAGCTCTTTTATCTCCTGCTCTGATAAGTCACGCATCCCTCAATGCCTCCCTAAGCTTTTCCAATGCTTTTTGATACTTCCACGACACGGTTCCCTGCGGCATATTTAAAAGCTCTGCAATCTCCTTAAATTTCAGCTCCGCCATAAGCTTTAAATGCACCAGTTCCAATTCCTCCGCACTAAGCACCTGCATCGCCTGAAGAATCGCCAGCCGGTCCACCGTACTGTCATAGGCATCCGTCCCTGCTGCCTTTACCGTCTTTTCCTGAACTGCCAATGCCAATCCGGTAAGGTTCCCTGACAATTCTCCTGTGTTTCCGAAATGCTCCATATCCGCCGCCAGACTTTCCCGCCCATACTTCCTTAAATAATCCAATGCCATATTTCTGGCAATGGTGAGCATCCATTTTCTATGGGCGCCGCCGGCAAATGTTGCCCTGATATTATATAGCTTCACAAAAAAATCCGCTGCCAAATCCTCTGCGGTTTCCTTCACCCGCACCACATCCAGCATCCCGTGATAAATCATGGGTAAATATGCCTCATATATTGACTTTAATCCATCCATATCCCCTGCCTGCATCTGTTTCATACAGGCAGAAAAAACCGCATCTGTCATACAAGATCCCCATCTACATACTATACGTTTTATCCCAACTGTTTTATGGAAAAAATTATTCCAATGCTCTTTTCAGCACCGACAAATTTTTTTCCATGATAGAAAAGTAATCCTCTCCCGCGTTCATCCGCTCCTCCGAAATCCCCTCTATAGGATCCAGAATTTCCACGGCTGCATCCGTCTCCTTCGCTATGGTATCTACTACCTTATTATCCACCAGCTCTTCATCAAAAATAAACTGTATATTCTTATCCCGCATAAATGCGATAATCTCACTCATAGCAGCAGGATCTGGTTCCGAATCCGCCATCAGTCCCTCAACCGGTCTCTGCTCCAGACCGTAGGCTGCACACAAATATCCAAAAGATGCATGAGACACCACAATATCACGCTTGGATACCTGTGTCAAAGCATCCTTATAGCTCTCGTCCAACCGGACAAGCTCCGCCTTATACTTCTCATAATTTGTCTCAAATACGTCTGCATGGACACTATCCAGCTCACATAAGGCATTTTTTATATTTTCCAGCATCACGATAGCATTTGCAGGATTCAGCCACACATGGGGGTCGGACTGGTCTTCCTCTGTGAGAAGGGAAATGCCTTCGCTTGCTTCCACTGCCCTAGGCGCATCACCGCCCAAGGTTTCCAGACTTTTATCCACCCAGTTCTCCATGCCGGCACCGCTGTAAACAAGCAAATCCGCCTCGGAAAGCTTTATCATATCCTGTGTACCCATCTCAAAATCATGGGGCTCTACCCCTGCCGGCACAAGATTTTCCACTGTCGCATACTCACCGGCAAGCTTCACGGTAAAATCATACACCGGATAAATACTGGTATACACCACCAGTCCCTCCTTCGTACCCGCTGTCTTACCACAGCCGGACAGGCACATACAAATTAAACATACCAGCATCGGCAACATCATCAATGCCGGCATGTCCCCTTTCTTCATAACATTTTCTTTATCCTGTCTCCGCTTACAAAATCTGCGAATATCCTTCATTTCTATATACCCTTTCCCATGAAAACCATGTGTAACATATTGGTCAAGTATACCACACATTCCATACAATAGGCAATGTGAAACACAAATCCATGTCTCTTGTAAGCACAACGCCTTGTCTCTTGATAAACTATCCCCGATACCTTCTCCCCTGACAAATATCCTGTTCCCTGAAATATCGGTTGACGGCATTCAGCACCCGCTTTTTGTCTCCGCTCCAAAGCGGCGCAATCAAAAGCCTTTTATCCCCATCCCCTGTAAGCCGATGGATGACAATATCCGCCCGCAAATGCTCCACACATTTTCCCAGAATCGCTATATACTCTTCCATTGACAAAACCGCAAAGCGCTCCTGCCGATACTCCAACGCCAAATCCGTATTTTCCAGTACATGAAGCAGCTGAAGCTTCACACCCTGAATATCCCGATGAGAAACGTAATCCACAGATTGAAGTATCATCTCCTCCGTCTCTCCCGGAAGACCGAGAATCAAATGTACAATCACCTCGACACCGATTTTACGCAATGCCGACACCGCTTCATCAAATACGAAAAGCGGATATCCCCGCCTGATATATCCGGCAGTTTCCTCATGTATAGTCTGTAAACCCAGCTCTACCCAGACCGGTTTGATTTTATTTAGCCGATGCAGCATGGAAAGCACCTCATCGCCCAGACAGTCAGGTCTGGTGGCAATGGACAGCACTTTAATCTCCGGTCTTAAAATAGTCTCGGTAAATCTCTCCTCCAAGGCATTCACATCTCCATAGGTATTGGTGAAAGCCTGATAATATGCAATGTATCCGGTTCCGGCGAACTTATCCTGTACCCGTCCCTTTGCATCCTCCAGCTGACTTTCTACAGAACCCAAAGCCTCTGCAGCGAACTCTCCTGCACCGCCGGCACTGCAAAATATGCAGCCTCTATCCCCCAATGTGCCATCCCGGTTAGGACAGGTAACGCTGCCCATGAGAGACAGCTTATATAATTTTTCACCATAGGTATCCCGAAGATACCGGTTTAATGACAAGTATTGCATTTTCTCTCCGCAAATAAAGCAAAAAACAGACTGCGTATACCACAACGGATGTGCATACCCAGTCTGCTATTTTTATGTTGTACGCCACTGCTTACACAGCCAACAGATGCCTATGATATGCATCTGACAGGCATTTACTTTTTCTTTGCCGGAGCTCCTTTTGTCTTGCCCGTCTCTGCCGATTCCTTATAGTCATACTGGAAAACAACAGTGGACAGCGGCGGCAGCTCCATCGTGATAGCATACTCCCTGCCGTTAATATTCTCCTTCTGCGCAGTGAGCGCCTTAGCATTTAACCTGTTCTCACCGCCATATTGCTCAGCGTCCGAATTCAGCACCTCTGTATATTTGCCCGCACACGGCACACCCACCTTAAAGCCGGAATGCTCTACCGGGGTAAAGTTACATACAAACAGCAGCTGGTTCTTTGCGCTCTTACCGCGCCGGATAAAGGAAACCACACTGGTCTGTGCATCATCACAGCTAATCCACTCAAAGCCCATCACATCATAGTCGTTATAATAAAATGCATCATATTTATTATAAAGATGATTTAAATCCCTCATATAATTCTGGAAACGCTTATGGCTTTCATCCTCTAACAAATACCAGTCAATACTCCTTGCCTCGCTCCACTCCCGAAGCTGTGCAAACTCCTGCCCCATAAAGAGAAGCTTCTTTCCCGGATGCCCGTACATGAAGCCCATGGCAGTCTTCAGGTTTGCAAACTTCATCGGCATGTCACCCGGCATCTTATTTATCATGGAGCACTTCAGATGAACTACCTCATCATGGGACAGCACCAGAACAAACTTCTCTGAATAGGCATACATCAGGCTGAAGGTCAGTCTGTGATGGTTAAAGGATCTGAAGTACGGGTCCAGCTTCATATATTCTAAGAAATCGTGCATCCAGCCCATATTCCACTTGAAGGAGAATCCCAGTCCGTTGTCATTGAAATTCGTCACATTCGGCCATGCCGTAGATTCCTCGGCGATGATATAAGCCCCCGGATTCCGCTCCTCCATAATATGATTCAAATTCTGCAAAAGCGCAATCGCCTCCAGATTTTCATTGCCACCATATTGATTTGCGCACCACTGTCCGTCCTGCTTACCATAATCAAGGTAAAGCATGGAGGCAACCGCATCCACCCGCAGACCGTCGATATGGTACTTCTCCACCCAGAAAAGGGCATTGGCAATCAAGAAATTTGAGACCTGATTGTAGCCGTAATCAAAAATATAAGTACCCCAGTCAGGATGCTCTCCCTTTCTCGGATCCGGATGCTCGTAGAGCGGCATACCGTCAAACCTCCCCAAGCCGTGGGCATCTCTTGGGAAATGTGCAGGCACCCAGTCCAAAATGACCTGTATGCCCAGCTTATGCATATAATCCACAAAATACATAAAATCCTGTGGTGAACCATATCTGCTGGTCGGCGCATAATAGCCGGTTACCTGATACCCCCAGGAACCATCAAAAGGATATTCCGCAATGCCCATAAGCTCAACGTGTGTATATCCCATATCCTTCAGATAATCTCCCAGCATCGGCGCCAAATCCCGATAGGTATAATATCCGTCATCGCTGTCCTCATCAACCTTCTTCCACGAGCCTAAATGACACTCATAGATAGCCATAGGGCTTCGCTCCCTGTCCTCTCTGGAACGGGCATTTCGCTTCTCCACCCATTCCGCATCCTTCCACTTGTATTCGTCCAGATTCGTGACGATAGATGCCGTCTCCGGGCGGAACTGACAGGCATTTCCGTATGGGTCGCTCTTGTAAATCAGCTCGTCAAAGCGTGACAGGATTTCAAACTTGTACAACGCTCCCGGCTCAACCCCCGGAATAAACAGCTCATAGATACCGCAAGCCTCTAAAATCTGCATCTGGTGCAGATTACCGTCCCACATGTTAAAGTCACCTACCACACTGACTCTTTTTGCATGAGGCGCCCATACCGCAAAATATGTGCCCTGCACACCATCTATCTTCATAGGGTGTGCACCTAATTTGTTGTAAATATCATAATGTTTTCCCTCAGAAAAACAGTATTTATCAAAATCTGTAATGACGGATGCAAAGCTGTAAGGGTCTGCTGTAGTTACTGTAGAGCCATCCTGATAGGTGGTCACGACACGGTACTTTGTCCCCTCAAATTTTTTCTTTGGTATATAGATTCCGTAAACGCCCTGGTCACCAATCGGAATCAGCTCCATTTGGCTCTTTCCCGTAACAGACGTAATCTTTACATTGTCCGCATGGGGACGGAACACGGTAATGACTTGTCCCTTTCCATAATCAT
This sequence comes from uncultured Clostridiaceae bacterium, assembly GCA_947175805.1. Classification (GTDB taxonomy): domain Bacteria; phylum Bacillota; class Clostridia; order Lachnospirales; family Lachnospiraceae; genus RGIG6919. The sequence goes on along the minus strand of CAMWOF010000069.1, from coordinate 1,556 downwards.
GATTGCCCAGAACATGCTTCGGCGCATTAATCTGTCCGCTTACAAGCTGATCATACAATATCCAGTTCATCCACTGTTCTAACTTTGTTTCCATTGTAAAGCCCCTTTCCTAATGCCAGGTACTCTGAGGAACCGGCACCTATTCATCACAGGTTATTTTACCCGTTTTTTCTACGCTTATTTATTATACACTTTGTCGGATATATGTAAAATAAATATCCTTATACTATATTACAACACTTATCCGCATCTTTCAACCCAAAATACATGCAAATTACTTAAACAACAATCAAAACCTGTGAGGCCTTCTGTGCTTTCTTTTGGTATAGTATACCCACGCAGAGGCAAGGCATCCCAAAAGCCAGATTCCCGCGTAGCTGAACGCATAGCCAAGCATAAGCCCCCGTGGAAGAATCGCTGTAAACGCCGCATCATCATAAAACACAGCATCATATTTACTGAACAAAACACAGGCAAGCCAGTTCACAGTATCTGCACGGCGCAGAAAAAATGCCGCCAGCAAAAAAATCACCGGCAAAAAAACGGACACCAGCGCCCCTATCCGGAACAATTGGTAGCAGCGGCGCCTGTGCAGAAAAAGAAACGCTAAAAACCCCAGGGTGAGACCTGCATACATCATATAACGTGCATTGTAATACACGCGGCGCAGTCCACGCCCAATGCCATCCGTATGTGCCGTTGACGTTTCCGATACCAGCGCGCTTCCCATATCCTCCTCCGGCGAAAGTACCAGCATGCGGAAATTATAAAAATCCGCCTCCAACGCTCTTTTATTTTCGGGAACAGCAGAAAATGCCGCATCCCGCTGCCAGCACCAATCATAATTATCGGTGTAATAAAAGGAACCCGTCACCGCCATCCCCTGTATAAGCAGTACAAGCCCGGCCACCCCTAAAAGCTCTATCAACTTATAAAAATTCTTCTTTAATTTCATCATTTATTCATCCGGCTCATTTTCTTTTCGCATTTTCTCAATTGCATTCATAAAACGGGTGCGCACGGCAAAATCCACATTCGGCTGCAGCTTTTCCATAAAAGCCGCCGGCACCATACCTCCTGCCATGGAATAATGTCCGCCGCCGCCGCCGATATCTGCCAAGGCCTCCGCAGTCAAAGTCCCCGCATGGTAATACATATTTTCATTGCGTACTGAAAACTTCAGCCCGCCATTCCTCACCGCATACACCACCGAAAATTCTACGATGTCCAGTCCTAGGATAAAATCCGAAATCATGGCAATCAATCCGTCCGGACAGTCAAAGGAAATCTTCGCAAAGCCTACATTTTCATATATCTGGATAGTTTTAATCGCCTCGCCGTAGGCATAAAGGTCATCCAGCCCCATGGTGTTGGAATATAAATCATTGATCTCCTGATTATCCGCCAGTCTGTGCAGATAGGCGAACATCTCAATATCCAAATCCGTAACCCCTCTTGTAAAAGACGCCGTATCCATGCGGATGCCATAGAGCAGAATCGTGGCAGTATTTGTATCCATGGTCGTATGGCTGTCAACAAAGTACTGGGTCACCAGA
>CAMWOF010000068.1 GCA_947175805.1 uncultured Clostridiaceae bacterium | reverse complement strand
ATGTCTGATATGTTGTTCCACCTTGAATTTCTATGGTTCTATTATAAATGGATATTGTATACACGTCAATTCATTTTCATCGCAATCCATGTATTTTTTTTAGTACAAAATGTACATGTAATCCTTGAAAAAGCAGTTGCTATGTATTATAATGCACAGTGTTTGGCATACTAGAAAATGTAAGGGATTGGGAAATATTCCTATATGGCGTGCTGACAGCCTGTATTTTTGTATACAATACGCAGCAGGAACAATCTGTTTTATAGAAGAAGGAGGAACTATCATGGAGATGACAAAGGAAATTACGAAGGATATGCTGATTGGGGAGATTTTAACCGTGGATCCGGGAATTGCGGCAATTCTCATGGCGGGGGGTATGCACTGTCCGGGATGTCCGTCTGCCCAAGGGGAGAGCTTAGAGGAAGCGTGCATGGTGCACGGCATGGATTGTGACGAGCTTTTAGGTACGATTAATAACTACTTGTCTAATAAGTAGGCTGACGTGTCTGCTTTGCGGCGGGACGGATACGGTATATGCCGTTTTCGAGAAGCCTCTGCCCATTATGTGGCAGGGGCTTTTTTCTGTTGTGCCTATTGATATCTTGAGTTTTCCATGTTAGAATGATAAATCGGCAGGCATGGATATTTGCGATGGATACAGCTATTGGAAGGATACATGCTTTGAGATGAAAACAGGCGATGATTATAGAATAATTTATGGAGGAATAACATGAGTACAATGGATATGAAGTCAGTGAACGCAATTCGTGTTTTATCTGCGGATATGATTCAGAAGGCAAATTCCGGGCATCCGGGACTTCCGCTGGGGTCTGCGGCGATGGCATATGAGCTGTGGGCGAGACATATGCTCCACAACCCAAAGAATCCGAATTGGGTGAACAGAGACCGGTTTATACTGTCCGGCGGTCATGGTTCCGCTCTGCTGTATTCTCTGCTTCACTTGTTTGGCTACGGTCTGACAGTGGAGGATTTGAAGGAATTTCGCCAATTAGATTCCCTGACACCGGGGCATCCTGAGTATCGCCATACAACGGGTGTGGAGGCGACCACCGGTCCCTTAGGGGCAGGCATGGCGATGGCTGTGGGTATGGCGATGGCGGAGGCGCATTTAGCCGCAACCTTTAATAAAGAAGATTTTCCTGTGGTTGACCATTATACTTATGTATTAGGCGGCGACGGCTGCATGATGGAGGGCATTTCCTACGAGGCATTTTCCCTAGCAGGAACCTTAGGACTCGGCAAGCTGATTGTGCTTTATGATTCCAATAATATTTCCATCGAGGGCGGTACGGATATCGCTTTTACGGAGAATGTTGCAAAAAGATTTGAAGCGTTTGGATTCCAGACCCTGCGGGTGGAGTACGGTAATGATTTAGAGGAGATTGCCGCTGCCATCTGCGAGGCGAAAAAGGATAAAACGAGACCGTCCATGATAGAGGTAAAGACGAAAATTGGCTTTGGCTGTCCGGCAAAAGAGGGCAAGGCAAGCGCCCATGGGGAACCGCTGGGGGTTGAGAATGTAGCTGCACTCCGGGAGAATTTGGGCTGGACAGAGGCGGAGTCGTTCACTGTGCCTCAGGATGTATATGATAATTTTTCTAAGCTGGCGGAGCAGGGAATCGCTGCAGAAGCGGCATGGAATGAGCTTTTTTCTGAATACTGTGAGAAGTACCCTGAGATGAAGGCGCTCTGGGATACCTACTATGATGAGGACAGAGGGGCACTGCTCTATGACCTTCAGGAGTTCTGGGAGGTGCCGGAGGGTGCGGCGGCCACCAGAAATGTTTCAGGAAATATATTAAATATAATAAAGAATGTCGTGCCGAATATGTTTGGCGGTGCAGCGGATTTGGCGCCTTCTACCAAGACGGACATGAAGGGCATGGGGAATTTCTCCAGAGATAACTATGAGGGCAAAAATCTGCATTTTGGTGTCAGGGAGATTGCCATGGCGGCTATTGGAAACGGTATTACACTGCACGGTGGATTGAAGAGCTATGTATCTACATTCTTTGTGTTCAGTGATTATGTAAAACCGATGGCACGGCTTTCTGCACTGATGGGGATTCCGTCTATTTATGTGCTGACTCATGACAGCATCGGTGTAGGTGAGGATGGTCCTACGCATGAGCCGATTGAGCAATTGGCAATGCTGCGCTCTTTGCCGAATTTCCATGTGTTCCGGCCGGCGGATGCCACAGAGACAGCGGCAGCATGGTATCATGCAGTGACAGCAAAGCAGACGCCTACTGCGTTGGTGCTTTCCAGACAAAATCTGCCACAGCTCTCCGGTTCCTCCAAGGAGGCGCTTAGGGGCGGGTATATTATAGCCGACAGCGAGAAGGAGGTTCCTGACGGGATTCTTATTGCCACCGGCTCTGAGGTACAGCTTGCCATGGAGGCGAAGGAAAGATTAATGGCACAGGGCAGCGATGTCCGGGTGGTCAGTATGCCTTCCATGGATGTGTTCGAGGTGCAGCCGCAGGAATACCGGGAGCATGTGCTTCCTCCAAATGTCCGTGCCAGAGTTGCGGTGGAGGCATTGTCTGATTTCGGATGGGGAAGATATGTGGGTCTGGATGGAAAAACCGTGACAATGACAGGCTTTGGCGCATCCGCTCCGGGAGAGCAGCTTTTTGCTCATTTCGGCATTACTGTTGACCGGGTGGTAGAGGCATTTAAGAATATTGAGTTATAAGCATTTGTGAGACTCGGCATCCTGCCGGGTCTCTTTTGGTATCATCATGGTTTTGGTTGTAAAAGTGGAAAAAATCTGTATAATATTTGATAAATAAGTGTAATGGCAATACAAATACATAGGGGGGAGGATTTATGCAAAAGATAGCAATCTGTGATGATGATACATACTATGCGACAGAGTTGGAAACATGCTGTATGGATTTTTTTGAGCAGCAGTGTGATATTGTCTTGTTCCAGTCGGGGGAAGCGCTGCTGGAAAGCTTATATGACATAAAATGGGATATCATTTTGCTTGATATAGATATGCCGGGATTAAACGGGCTTGATGTCAGGGACAGGCTGCAGAGCAGGCATATCCAAAGCCAGATTATTTTTGTCACGGGATATGAGAATTATATGCAGGATGCATTTGGCATTTATGTCAGCGGCTACCTGATAAAGCCGGTGAATAAAACAAAATTATTTGATATGCTGCATCAGGTCAGTAGTTTTCAGGACTGTTTCCGGGAGCTTGAGATTACAGATATTAAGAATTGCAGGGTGCGTGTGCTGCTAAATGATATCATATACATGCAGGCTGAGCGGGCATACAGTCATATTTATATAAAAAATCAGGACAATGTCATTGCCGCAAGAGGAATCGGTGAATGGGAGCAGGCATTGGAGTGTTATGGATTTTTTCGGTGCCATAAATCTTATCTGGTGAATTTGGCATATGTAGACAGCATTGCCAATGCAGTCATCATAAAATGCTGTGGCGTTAAGATACCTGTAGGCCGGAGCAGAAGAACCTTGCTGCGGGAGGCATATATTGAGTACCAGTTTAAGACTGCGAGGTGGCATACGTGATTGAGTTTGTGTTTGGTTTGCTGGACTGTATCCGATGGCTGATAATATGCAGGTATGTTATGGGTGTGCAGATAAAACCCTTCCGGTTTATCAGGATAATGTACAGCGGTGCGATGCTGGCTGGCTGTTATATGTTGCAATACTACCTGCATGAAAGTGCGATAGCTTATATCGTTTATATGGCTGGGCGATGCATGGTTTGCTTTCTGTGGCTGCAGGGGCCGGTTCGACAGAGGCTGGTGAAAATAGTATTTTCCAATCTGATAGATACTTTATGCGGGGTTATGATATCCTTCCTTTTTATGGGGGTTCTGCCGGGGATGGATATTTATGAGGATAATTTTTTACAGCTTCTAATTAATCTGTTTACAACAGCGGCAGTTTTTACACTGGCATATATATTTCGGGAGCGGAGAAGCCTGCATGAGCTGTATGGGAAGGGTATTATTTCAAAAGGAATTATTGTTCTTGTATTTTCAGATGTTGTATGCTGTGCATTTGTTGTGGGAGGCATACAGTTGATTTTGGATGAGAAGCAGGCAAAATGGGTTCAGACCATGGTAGGCGCAGGAATTGTGATTCTGTGCATTGTGCTTCTTGGGCTTTCTATTTTTTACACCATCCTTCTTCAGTCGAAGAATTATTACCAGACACAATATCATTACAGCAGACGTTTTATGGAGATGCAGCACCAGTATTATGTTATGCAGCAAAGGCGGAACAAGGAGTTAGACGGATTCCGGCACGATTATAAAAAGCATTTTTATGTCCTCCAGGGGCTGATTGCGGAGGGGAAAACCGACCAGATGCAGGCATATCTGGAGAACCTGACAAAGCAGTTTTACGGAGGCGAGGACGTCCGGTTTCACAGTGGCAATGAGATTGTGGACATTATTATGCAGGATATGTATGTGCGCTGCAGCAAGGCAGGTATTTGCTTTGTCTTTCAGGGGAATGTGCCGCCTGCCATTCATATCTCCGATATCGACATGTGTACGATTTTCAGCAATTTGATGGAAAATGCGTATGAGGCATGTGTCACTGTGAAAGCATCGCCCTGCATCCGGGTGCAGCTCGGTGAAAATGAAAAATCTTTTATTATTCATATCGAAAATTCCAGTAATATAGAAAGTACAAAGAGAAATGAAAGGCTGGCCACAACCAAAAAGCAGTCCGGGCATGGCTTGGGGATGCAGATGGTACAGGAGGCAGTGAATCAGAACGGCGGTGTCATGAGCTGGAAAAACAGCGATTTTGTTTTTGCGGCGGACTTGGTTTTGCCAAAAAATAATGCTTTTTCTTAAACTTTAATATCTATCCTTGAAAATGCAAGCCACATAGAGTAGCACTGCGGCATCGCAGTGCTACTTTTGCGTGTCGAATTATGTCGTTGGTAAGAAAAAAGTGTCGTTGGTAAATTGGAAATAGCAATGAAAAGATTGGGGCAGTATGATGAAAATAACAAGAGAAGGATACTTCTCAGAAGGGATGGAAACATTATGACAATGTATAGTTATAAGGATTGGTATGAGCTTTGGACAAGAGTGGGTGGATTTTTGGTAGTTGATTTTGGCTATATTTGGCTTGCCATATGCAGACTGCAACTTTTATCCACAAAGGTAATGTCGTATTGGGTACGCACAGTCAGCCGGTTCTCTTTAGGGCTCAGTGCTTTCAAGAAGACAGGATTGTGGGTGCGTCAGGCGTTGCCTGCATGGGGGATTGCCATCCGGCTTGGGGTGGCATAAAGCGAAATATGAAACAGTGCCATTAGGACTTCGTCACCTCATGGCTAATGGACAGGAGGTTGGGGATGAAAATCAGGGTTGCCGTATTGGATATGGATTTGCGGTATCTAAATAAAATAATTTCTTTTTTTAATAATCAGTATAGTGATAAAGTTGAGATTTTTGGATTCAGTGACGAGGAGGTTTTGCTGAAAGAAATTAAGAATATGAATGTGGATATTTTACTGCTTCCTCATTCGTTGGCAGAAATATTAACACATTTACCGGATAAAACAGCGCCTGTTTTTATGGTAGAGGGGCATGATGTGTCGGATATCGGCGAATATGCAACCGTATGCAAATATCAGAAGGCCAGTAACATTTATAAAAAACTCCTGGCTGTTTATTCTGAAAACACGGAGTATGAGTTTGTAAACAATGCTGGTGAGGATGTGTGCAGGATGATTGCATTTTGCAATGTTGCAGGCGGAGTTGGCAATACGACAGTGGCATTAGCGTATGCGATGAAGCTGGCAGCATCAAATCGGAGAGTATTTTACATGGATCTACAGGCATTTTCCAAGGTTTCAGTTTTTTTATCCGGGGATGTACAGGAATCTTTATCCAATGTGCTTTACTCGATTAAAAGTAAGAAAAAGAATGTGTGGCTGAGCATTGAAAGCTCTATCAGTCGGGACGTCAGTGGTATTGATTATCTAAAGGAGACTACGACAGCATTAGATTTATTGGAGATGACGGATGACGAGGCTTCTGTCATCATGGATGAACTTGTCAAATCGGAGCTTTATGACTATATTCTTGTGGATGTTCCTTTTGCTTTAAGCGGGTATCCAATGAATATTTTAAAAAAAGCTCAGAAAATTATATGGGTTTCAAATGGGACCAATACAGTGAACGGAAAGCTGTTGCGGGCGTTTCAAGCGGTATCGATTCTGGATGAACAAAAAAAGACAACGCTGTCTGCAAGAACGCGGATTGTATATAACGGGTTCAGCAGTAGAACAGGAAAGATTATAGATGAGCAGATAATTAAAAACATGGGCGGTATTCCTAAATTTGCAAATGGCTCGGAACGGCAGATTGTAGAGCAGATTCAGGATATTGAAGTATTGAGAAATATGGTAGAGGAGTTGTAGGGGCATGAGTGAAGAACAGCAGGAGGAGCTTGTAAATCAGGTGCGCCAATTTGTGACAGAAAACCTTCCTTTGAGCAAGCTGAGTGATGAGGAGCTGGAATTGAAGGTAGAGGAGATTGTGGCGCAGAGAATTGGAAATGCGTATGTCTCTATTGAGCAAAAGGTGTTGATTGTCCAGAAGGTTTATAGCTCTATCCGGGGATTCGGACTATTGGATACAATTATAAGTGATGACAATATCACAGAGGTCATGATTAACGGTCCGGAAAATATTTTTGTGGAAAAAGCCGGACGCGTGACAAAGCTGGAACAGACATTTGAGAGCGAGAGACGTCTGGAGGATGTTGTGCAACGGATTGTCGGGCTGGCAGGCCGTGAGGTAAACCAAGCGAATCCGATTGTGGATACGCGTTTGCCGGACGGATCCCGTGTGAACGTGGTTCTGCCACCAATTGCCATGTGCGGTGCGACTGTTACCATACGAAAGTTTTCAAAGGATCCAATGACCATAGAAAAGCTGATTGCCTATGGCTCCATTACGCAGGAGATTGCGGATAAGCTAGAGCTGTTGGTAAAGGCTAAATACAATATTTTTATATGCGGGGGAACAGGCTCAGGGAAGACAACATTTTTAAATGCACTGTCTAATTACATCCCAAAGGATGAGCGGGTTATTACGATTGAGGACTCCGCAGAATTGCAGATTGTAGGCATTGAGAACCTGGTAAGCTTAGAGACCAGAAATGCCAATGCCTCTGGTGCCGGTGCGATTACCATCCGGGATTTGATAAAGTCCTCACTCCGTATGCGACCTGAGCGAATTGTGGTGGGCGAGGTCCGCGGCGGCGAGGCGCTGGATATGTTGCAGGCGATGAATACAGGACATGACGGCTCTCTTTCAACTGGGCATGCTAATTCTACAAATGATATGCTGTCCCGGTTGGAGACAATGGTATTGCAGGGTGCGGCAGGGCTGCCTTTAGAAGCAATCAGACAGCAGATTGCCTCTGCCGTAGATGTTATTATCCATCTGTCTAGACTACGGGATCATTCCAGAAAGACAATGGAGATTACGGAAGTGGTCGGATATGAAAAAGGAGAGATACTGCTGAATCCGCTTTATAGATTTGAGGAGGATGAAGATTCGACTCTGGAGAAGGTTTCGGGGTCGTTGAACAGGACGGAAAATAAGATGATACATGATTTCAAGCTCAGGCTGGCGGGAATCAATGTGGAGATATAGATGGAGGGCTGATATGGGGAAGAAGGAGCAAGCAATTCCACAGTTTATACCTTCAGCGTTAAATACGCCTATGCTGAATTATAAAGTGTATATAATGAACATAAAGGAAAAAATAGGGACATTTTTATTGGCATTTATTGCAGGAGGTGCGGTTGGTTTGGTTTTTTATGGTGGTCAGTTTCGCGATAGTGAAGGTTTAGCGACTTCTGCCACGACAATTAGCAATATCATTATTTTTTCTTTCGTAGGACTTGTTGTTGCTAAGTTTTATTTCCCTATTAGAACCAAACAGCTTTTGGATAAGAGAAAGCAGGAACTTACAAGACAATTTCAGAGTTTTTTGGAGGCTTTGGCAATTTCTTTATCTAGTGGTATGAATATGCAGGATTCACTTGTAAGTACATATAACGATTTAAAGGTAGAATATGCTGATGATGCCTACATGTCCAGAGAAGTGCAGGAAATGTTAAACGGGTTAAATAATAATATAACAATTGAAGCTCTGCTAATCTCCTTAGGGGAAAGAAGTGAAATTGATGATATAAGAAATTTTGGCATAGTATTTTCAATTGCATACAGGGCAGGTGGTAATTTAAAAGATATTGTTAGAAGAACTAATGATATTCTCAATGAAAAAATAGAAATATCAGCAGAAATTGAAACAGCAATTACTTCAAATAAATCCCAATTTTTGGCGATGATGTGCATACCCGTTATTTTAATGGTTATGATGCGGACAATGAGTTCTGCCTTTGCAGCAAGCTTTGCTACGATTCCAGGAGTGATTGCCGTGACAATAGCAATTGCTATGTTTGCCGCAGCTTTTAATTTGGGTCAGAGAATTATGGACATTAAGGGGTGATTGTGTGAGATATATTTTAGCAATTTTGGGGACTATTAGCACTGTTACTTTTATTATATTTTTGAAGCGTGGAAGGCAGTATGAAGCCGCTGTAAAAAATTTAGATGAAAACAGATATCCATTACATGATTTATATGTTGCCGGCTTTGCATGGGGGAAGACAAAACTGCTTTCTTTCCAGAATTCTATGGTTTCGAAATTAAAGATACAGGCGGGACTACTATATAATTTGCAGTATGCTGAATATTATGCGAATTTAGCATGGTCGCAGATGATTACATTGGTGCAGCTATTTGGAACGATTACAATATTAATGGCAGCAATTATGTATCAATCAGTAGTGTTTGTATTATTTGCAGGAGGCTTTTTAACTCTGATTGTCGGGGTGTACAGTTACACATTGATGGAAAATGATTTGGCGTCAAGAACGCAGCAATGTGAGGGAGAGCTCCCTGAAGTAGTGTCCACAATGGCAATTCTTGTTAATTCAGGAATGATGCTACGAGAGGCGTGGTCTATGGTTTGCAGTAGCAGAGAAGGTGCGTTTTATGATTTGATGAGAAGAGCTGAGGAAAACATGAAAAATGGTCATTCAGATAGTGATGCGATTTTTTTATTTGGAAAGGAATCCAATTCTGTAGAAATAAAAAAATTTGCAAGTGCATTATTGCAGAGTATGGAGAAAGGTGGCGGTGAATTGGGCACTTTCCTTGCACAGCAATCTTCAGAGTTATGGGAAGTTAAGCGGCAAAGAATGTTGCAGGCAGGAGAGAAAGCGGCGACAAAACTGCTTTTGCCTATTTTAATCATCTTTGCAGGTGTAATTATTATAGTCATTACAGCAGCTTTTGCAGGTGCGCTGTTTTGATAAAAAATTAGGGAAGGGAGGGTACTAATATGGCAAAAGTAAGCGATAAGATGAATGAGCTGATGATAACCGCATATGTTAAAGCATGTAATGCATGGGATAATTTTACAGAGTCAGAACGGGGAGATACAAATTTTATTTCCATTCTTATTATCTTAGGTATTGTTGTAGCAGTGGCTACTGTATTTATGGGCTTTAAGGATCAAATTGTTACAAAGGTTAGTACAGCAATAAGCAACTTTATCAGCACATTATAAGCTATATGGAATTGCGAGGGTTTCAGGATGTCACTAGTATGGGGTTTTATTTGGGCAATATCAACAAGTTTTGCAGTAGGTATAACAATTAAATACTATTTACCGATATTGTTTAAACGTCTTCAAAAAACGACTACTGAAACCCAAGTAATTGTTGAGGATTCAAGGATTGAGAAACAAAAATCTGTAATATTAACCATAATGTTGGTTAGTATTATAATATTTTCTGGGGCTTGTTGATGTGTGGCTGG
>CAMWOF010000067.1 GCA_947175805.1 uncultured Clostridiaceae bacterium | reverse complement strand
ACTTTAGATTATGTTCTTATTATTGATGATAGTTAAGGATGAATTTTTTCTCTACAATACATATACGGGGCGTATTTCCATACGCCCCGTATATACCACAAACATCTTATTTTTTTATTTATTAAAATATTTCTGCTCAAATTCGTTGACCGGCATAGGCTTCGCAAAATAATAACCCTGGAAGATATCGCAGCCTATTTCTGTCAGGAAATCTACCTGTTCCTTGGTCTCCACGCCCTCCGTAATTACCTCCATGCCAAGCTGCTTTGACAGAGAGATAATCATCTTGAGAATCGTCCTGCTGCGCTCCTGGTGATTCGTCTGCCTCAGAAAGCCCATATCCACCTTGAGCGTGTTCACCGGCATATCCTTGAGCATGTTAAGAGAAGAATAACCGCTTCCGAAATCATCCATCTCCACCATAAAGCCATACTCCTGCAGCCGTTGAATCAACACAAGCTGCTTGTCAAAATCACTCATGATGGCACTTTCCGTAATTTCAAGCCGAAGATTACGCGGCCTGATTTCATATTTCTCCACAAGCCCGATAAACACCTTATAAATATCCACAAAGTAAAAGTCCTTTGGAGATATGTTCACGGAGATATGGTAATCTGTCAGCCCTCTGTCCTTCCATTCACGCAGCTTCTTGCAGGCAAGTTCCCATATGTACATATCCAACTTACAGATAAGCCCCGTATTTTCCAGAATTCCGATAAATTCAATAGGCGAAACCATGCCACGTTCCGGATGAATCCAACGCACCAGTGCCTCTCCACCCAGAACCTTCCCCAAAACGGAAACCTGTGGCTGAATATAAAAACATAACTGTCCCTCTCCGAGAGCGGTACTAAACTCTTCTGTTACCTTCTGCTCGCTCACGCTGCTCTCACGGATTCCCTCGTCATAATGTGCTATCACATCTACAAGACTGGCTTTAATGGTCTTTATCGCCATATAAGCTCTGTCGCACATAACAGAAACTGCTATGTCCCTGTCAACAATATCATAGACACCCACATGCACACAGATACGGTAAGTTGCTGTGCCGCTCTTCTCCCCTACGTGCCTGATCTCATTGGAAAAAACATCAGGATCAAATCGTTCTTTGGGCATGCATATGGCAAATCTGTCTCCTGAAAGCCTACCGTAGACAGAACCGGGTTTTGCCAGCCGCTTAAGTGAATCAGCAATGTTTAACAACACCTCGTCACCCACATTGATTCCAAAAATATCATTCACAAGCTTAAAGTTCTTAATGTCAGAACAGACCATGCAATAAGTGTCCGGCTCTGCTTTCCGCACCACTTCCGTCACAACGTCATAAAAATGCTCCTTATTGTATAGCCCCGTGAGACGGTCATGCGTGGCGTGAAAACGTTCCATTACCAGCTTCTCCACTTCAACTGTCTCATCGTGCATCTTAAAAAAGCAGCCAACATAATTATCACTACTGTCACACAGCCTCTTAAAACTCACATCATAATATCTCTTTGCGGAATTTACCTCTCTGGTCTCCTTCCAGTCCGCATCCTCCACCTCTGAAAGCTTTCTGCCGTTCATCCACTCCCTGTAATAATCCTCGAAGGGTTTTGTATTTTCTGCCTTAAAAAAACCGTATGCCACAGAATTCGCATAGATACAGTGTCCCTCAATGTCAAAGCAAACCACACTGTCATCCATATTTTTTATACTGGAGGACAAAAGATTCTCCACCAGTCCCTGTGGGACATATATCACATTAAAGTAATAAATTGCCAGCGCCATGATACCATAGGTAAGCACCGAAAAGTCTATCTCCAGACTCATTACAAGATAAACTACATTGGCAACTATAATAATCATAAGGCTGATTAAAGTAAGCCAGAACTTTTTGCGGTACATCGCCGGTGATTTTACTATCTTTACTACCAACGGCAGCACAATCAGCACCACCATCCCATATATAATAAACCTGTGAAAATTATACAGGCTGCCACGCTCCACAATGCCATAAAAGGAAGCGCCTGCCTCCTCCATCAGTCCACAATGAAAAATGAATACCTTATCAGTAAGGACATTCAGCAGCATCAGCAAACCATCTACGGCAACCACCGAATAGAGGCATACCTTCTGCACAGCCCGCATCTCATAAATATTGGTGTACTTCAATGCATAAAACAGCATACAAATCAGTAACACATCTGACACTGTATAGTACACCGCATACATCAGTGCCGCCGAAAACTGAGTTGGCACAATCAGTGCCAGTGCATAAAGTGCCATCGTACACGGTGCTGCAATCATTATGTAACGTATTGCCTTCGTCAGCGGTCTCTTATCCCGCCTGCCAATTACATTACTGCAAACAAAAATAGCAAATGCAAATATTAACAGTAATGTCGTGTATATATTTCTCATGGTTTATCCCCCGTATATAACCCTTTTTTCAGTAATCTCATAATATCAAAATAACGCTTATTTTGTCAATGCATCCGCAGCACAATGCGTAATCCTGCAGGAGATGCACACTGTGTTTCCACATCATATTGACTGGATATAATAAAAACAGTATACTGTGGAAAAACTATGCCGACTCCGGTGCAGGCGGACTATTGCAGGTGAATGTAAGACAGAGGTGAATATATTTGAAAAATATACTGATTATTGACGACGATTTACATGTAGGAAATATGCTTGAAGAAGTACTTACAAGGGAGGGCTATCACGTTTCCCGGGCATATTCCGGCACAGAAGCTTTATTTGTCCTCTCTGGAGCAAGACCGGATCTGGTGCTTCTTGATTTGATGCTGCCGGGACTTAATGGAGAAGATATTCTCCCAAAAATAAAGGGGATACCCGTCATTATAGTAAGTGCAAAGGTTGACATCGATAATAAAGTGGATTTGCTGCTTGGTGGTGCGGTGGATTATGTAACGAAACCATTTAACACCAAAGAGCTGCTCGCCAGAATTACAGTGCAGCTTCGCAATACTGCAAATGCACCTGACGCCGCCATCCTCACATTTGACGATATTACGCTGCACACAGACAGCCATGTCGCAGTCATAGATGCAGCTGAGATAAAGCTCACAAGAACGGAGTATGCCATTTTGAAACTGCTTATGCAAAATCCTGCACAAGTAATTACAAAATCCCTGCTATTGGACCGTATTAGCGAGGACACACCGGATTGTACGGAAAGCTCCCTTAAGATGCATATAAGCAATTTGCGGAAGAAGCTCCGGGAAGCCAATGGCAAAGACTATATCGAAGCCGTCTGGGGAATCGGATTTAAACTACGTGATTCCGAATAAATCTTTACTATTTCTTTACTGTTTTCTTTACCGTTTCCTTTACAAGTGACTGATAAGATGTAACCACTATACGGTAAGTCCCCCCTCGGCAAATGTGCTAAGAAGGGGAGACAATATTAGGAGGCAGATATTATGGATTATGTTTTACAAACAAATGCTTTGAGCAAAAGCTACAAAGACTTCAAGGCATTAAGCGGACTATCTATGAATGTCCCAAAGGGAGCCATCTACGGCTTCGTGGGAAAAAATGGAGCCGGTAAGACAACACTGATTCGGCTGATTTGCGGGCTGCAGGAGGCGACCTCAGGCGAATACATGCTCTACGGCAGAAAAAATACGGAACCGGAGATTGTAAAATCACGCAGGAGAATGGGGGCTGTTGTGGAAACTCCCTCCATTTATCTTAACATGACAGCCGAGGACAACTTAAAACAGCAATATCGCATTCTTGGGCTCCCATCCTTTGACGGACTTTGGGATATTTTAGAATTAGTAGGGCTTAACACTACGGGAAAAAAGAAGGCTATAAAATTTTCTATGGGTATGCGGCTTTGATTGGGAATTGCCATGGCACTTGCAGGCGACCCTGATTTTCTGGTATTGGATGAACCGGCAAATGGTCTGGACCCACAGGGTATTATTGAAATTCGGGAGCTGATTTTAAAGCTTAACCGTGAGCGACAGGTTACGGTTTTGATTTCCAGTCACATTCTTGATGAGCTTTCTAAGCTGGCGACACATTATGGATTTATTGACAACGGACATCTTGTAAAAGAGCTGAGTGCAAAAGATCTGGAAGATGCATGCAAAAAATGTGTCCGCATAGAGGTAAGCGATACAAAAATCCTTGCCCGTGTCCTGGATGAAATGAAGATTGAATATAAAATCCTTTCTGACACGCAGGCAGATATATTTGCAAAAATCAAAATATCGCAGCTGGCTGCTGCATTAGGAAAAGAAAACTGTGAATTCATTTCTATGCAGGAACGGGACGAAAGCCTGGAAAGCTACTATATGAATCTTGTAGGAGGTGGTAAAAATGCGTAAACTGTTATCCGCCGATTTCTCCCGTCTTTTTAAGAGCAGGGAATTTTATGTATCTATCATATTCATGATTTTATTAACTGCTTTTAGAATAGGCAATCTGATTATGTCACCCTCCGGACATCGAGACGATGACGGATTCTTTCTGTATGCTTTTGTCATTGGCATTGTTATGGCTGCCTTTGTCAGTTTATTTGTGGGCACAGATCATAGCTGCCATACACTGCGCAACAAGCTGATTGTGGGACATAAGAGACGTAATGTTTATTTGTCAAATTATATTGTCTGTACGGTGGCAGGATGGATATTCTGCTCATGCTATCTCATCATAGCTCTTATTGGGGGCATCCCTATTGCAGGCGGTTTTATGGCAGAAACAACAGATGTAATAGCCACAATCCTCTGTGTCTACTTACTGACAGCTGCCTATTGCGGAATTTTTGTATTTCTTACCATGCTTTATGCAAACGGAGCTGCTACATCAATTGTGTGCATATTTTTGGCAATTGCACTGCTAGTATTTGGAATCTATGTACAGAACAAGCTGATGGAGCCTGAAAAAATAGAAATTATGGAGTATTCAGTAAATATGGAATCAGGGGAAACTATATATGATGACAATCCTAAATACATTTCCAATGACACCATACGGCATTTATATGAAACTTTAAATAATGCACTTCCGGGCGGTCAGACAATTCAATTGTCGTGTATGCTGAGTGACATTAAAACACCATCTTGCTGGCTGTTTATTTATGAGGGACTCATGGTTCTGATTACAACCGGACTTGGAATTGTTCTGTTTTCCAAAAAAGATTTAAAGTAAGGAGTCTGCTATGGAAATATGGTTATGGGCTTTCATCGGCATAATGGCTGTGATTATCATTGCCCTTCTTGTAAAAATACATCTCTTACAAAAAGCCGCAGAGGAAATCAGCGAGGCCTTTGCCGACAGGCTCATAACCGATACCAACACTCTGATTGATATATCCTGCAGGGACAGATATATGCGAAATCTGGCAAATGCCATAAATATACAGCTGAGAAAGCTCCGCTCCGAAAGACATCGTTTTCTCCTTGGAGATACGGAGCTTAAAAATGCAGTTACCAACATCTCCCACGACTTACGGACACCGCTAACTGCCATCTATGGATATTTAGACCTGTTAGAGCAGGAGGAAAACACCAATGATGCCTGCCGGTATATTGAAATTATCAGAAACCGGGCTGAAATATTAACCGGGCTGACAGAGGAGCTGTTTCGGTATTCAGTTATTGTCACAACCGAGGATAACGCAGAAAAAACGCCTGTTATCATCAATGAAGTTTTAGAGGAGAGTATTGCCGCCTTTTACACTGCACTCAGGGAACAAAATATCACTCCCAACATCCGGATGCCTGAAGCTAAAATTATCCGGACCATCAACCGTTCCTGTCTGACCCGGATATTTTCTAATCTCCTGCAAAACACTATAAAATACAGTGACGGCGACTTAGACATTACCCTGTTGGAGACAGGTGAAATTATTTTTGCCAATACGGCCTCCAATCTAAATGCAGTGGAGGTGGGCAGATTGTTCGACCGCTTTTACACGGTAGAAGCCGCCAGAAAATCTACAGGACTAGGACTGGCAATCGCCAGAACCTTAGTTGAGCAGATGAAGGGAACCATATCTGCCAGCTATGAAAACAACAGACTGTACATTCACATTCTCTTTTCCGATAGATATCCGATGGCATAACGAATCGGGATATAATCAGATTGGTTATGCAGTCCTTTCACAGTGTTTGCCGTCACAGATATAAATCTCTCCCTTTGCCCACGCCTCATCACGGATGATTTCCTCCACAGCAGGTACGCAGATTTTACCGGAAAGGGGATTCTTAATACTCATCACCGGCGTGGTGATGTCAGCCTGCACTTCCGAACGCTCAAAGCAGAGGTCAGTTTCAGACATTTCACAGTGGATAAGCTTTAAGTTCTTGCAGTAGCAAAGGGGCTGGGTTCCGATAATTTTACAGTTTTCCAGCGTCAGCCCGTCAGAATACCATGCCAGGTATTCTCCCTTCACAACGCTGTTTTTCACGGTAACATTTTCCCCATGCCAAAATGCGTCCTTCGTATCAAAAATACAGTTCTCAAAGACAGCGTTTTTAATGTATTGGAATGAATATTTCCCCTTAAAATGCACATCCCGGAAGGTAAGGTTTTCGGAACGCATCATAAAATATTCGCTCTCAGCGGTTGTCTGCTCCATGCGGATATGGTTTACCGACCAGCCAAACTCAGGAGACACAATATCTGCATTTTGTATCACCACATCACTGCACTCCCGCAAAGCCTTAATGCCGTGAAGCTTTGTATCGGTTATCTCAATGCCGTCCGAATACCAAAGGGCAGCCCGGCAAAGCTCCGTCATGTCAGAGCCGGATATTTTAAGCCCGTGGTCATGCCAGAAGGGATAGCGCAGATTAAAAAAACAGTCCTCCACAATGATATCGGTACATTCCTTAAAAGCGCTTTCGCCGTCGGCAGGCCCGTCAAATGCGCAGTTTTTCACCGTCAGGTGTTCGCTGCCGTAAAGTGCCCGCTCCTCGTCAAAGGTTTTATTTTCAAGTGTATGCATCGTGTCCATTTCTGATTTCCTTTCTTTATCTCCTATTTGATTATGTATGATATTAGGAAATTGCGAAACTCATGTTTACATATTGATGTATTGTGCAATATGACAGTTTAATGCAGGGTCGCTTGCGCTTAGCTGCTGCACGTAGCGGTACATAAGGTGCCAAAATACGGCACCAAAGTACCGACGGCATCAGATATCCCTGCGAACAAACTGTCATAATTGCACAATCAAATTGTATACATTGACGAGTTTCGCAATTATCATTATGTATAATATATATTGCCATGTATCCGCCATCAAGCCGGCTTCCACCGCCCACTGATATAATGGACGGTAAATAAAATAAAAAGCAAAAAATTATGCCCAATCATACAGCCCCAGGCGGATACAAGTCCGTACCCCAGCAAATGTATGCAGATAAAGGTGCCTGTGATTCTCACGCACCACATACCAAGCACATTGTATATGAATGGAGCAACCGTTCTGCCAAGCCCCTGCATCATGCCCTCAATGACAATAGGGATGCCGTAAAACGGCTCTGAGACTGCCACCATCCGAAGCACCACAGCGCCAAGGCTGATGACCGCCGTATCTCTGGAGAACAAATGCATCAAAAACGGCGCCAGAAGAAACAGCAGGCTCCCGGAAATTACCATGAGCCCAATTTCCAGAGGCAGAATCGTCTTTGCGAGGCGGTTTAGTTTTTCCTCGTCTCTTGCGCCCCACGCATTTCCTGCCAAAGCCGCCGCAGCCGTCTGCATGCCGTAGCCCGGAATGTAGAAGGCGGATTCCACCGTGTTGGCAATCGTATGCGCCGCCGTCGCCGTCTCCCCAAGAGAATTAATCATGGAAGCAAAAGCGACATAGCCGAAAGAGGTGGCAAACCTTTGCAGCATATTAGGAAATGCTACCCGCAGGCAGGGCTTTAACACGGAACCGTCCAGGCGCAGCCTTTGCCCCCGGGGCGATATCTTTTCATGCCGCCAGAGCATATATGTCATGGCAAGCCCGCCGAAGGTGTATGCGGCAGCGCTTGCCAACGCCGCGCCCTCGATACCCATGCCCAATCCATATAGCGTAATATCCGTACCAAAAAACAATGCGCTCCGGGTAGGGTAAATCAACAAAAAATTGAGGACAATATTTATGAAATTCACTAAAATGCCCACCTGCATGGGTGTTTTGGTATCTCCGGCACCCCGGAGCACTGTACCGAATATAATGCTGGCGCAGCGAAACAGCATGGGCGTGTACAGAATAAAGAAATACCTGGCTGCCATCGCTTGAATTTCTTCATCCGCCCGCATCCAGACGGGAATGTAGCGGCTGAGTGCGGTTGTGAGAAGCGTAAAGCTTAATCCCACTGCCAGCACCACCGTGACCGCCTGCCCCGACGCTCTTCTTGCCTCCTGCGCCTTTCCTGCGCCGAACGCCTGGGAAATGTATGCCAAAAAGCCCACACCGAGGGCGGAAACGGTACTGCCAATCAGCCAATTCACTGTACTGGTGGAACCCACCGCCGCCGTTGCCTGCGTGCCCAGGGAACCCACCATCGCTGTATCTATATACTGGACAGCCGTGTGTAAAAACTGCTCCAGCATGGTAGGCCATGCCAGCGCTATAATCATGGGCAGCATTTTGTTATCCGCGCCTTGACTTTTATTATGTCCCATCTTCTGCCTACATCCCTAACATTCCTGAAAATTCCTTCATCATTTCGGAAATCTTTATCTGCTGCGGACACACCTGCTCACAGCCCCGGCAGCCTACACAGCTTGCCGGACGTTTCTCCTCCGGCATACTGGCAACCGCCATCGGCGCAAGGAAGCCGCCACCGGTAATCTTATGCTCATTATAAAGAGAAATCAGCTCAGGTATCGGCAGTCCCTTTGGACAATGGCTGGTGCAGTAGTGGCACGCCGTACAAGGAAGTCCGCCCTTTTGTACCTCTACGTCTATTAACTCGATGATCCGGTTAAATTCCTCCTCGGAAAGCGGCTTATCCTCCTGCCATATTGCAATATTTTCCTTTAGCTGCTCCATATTTGACATGCCCGATAATACTACGGTTACACCGGGAACTGCCTGCAAAAACCGAAATGCCCATGCAGGAACCGTCTCTTCCGGACGCATGGCGGCAAGCGCCTGCTCCATGTCCGTGGGAGCCTCTGCCAGCTTTCCGCCTCTTAACGGCTCCATAACCCAAATTGGAATATTGGCCTTTTGTAAAAGCGCCGCCTTTTCCTGTGCATTTTGGAAATGCCAGTCCATGTAATTTAACTGCAGCTGCCCAAACTCCATATGCTCGCCATAGGCGTCCAAAAACCGCTGCATAACCTCCACACTGCCGTGGGCAGAGAAGCCCAGGTGGCGGATTCTGCCGTTTTTCTTCTGCTCCATCAGATAATCAAAAATTCCGAATTCAGGGTTTAGGTAATCATCAATATTGCCCTCATACACGTTGTGGAACAGGTAGAAATCAAAATATTCTGTGCGGCACTTTTCAAGCTGCTTCTCAAAAATCTCCTTCACCTTCGGCATGTTGGAATTGTCATAGCCAGGAAACTTAGAAGCAAGATAGTAGCTGTCCCGCGGATACTTTGAAAGGCATTTGCCCGCTATAAGCTCGGAATTGCCACCGTGATATCCCCATGCAGTGTCAAAGTAATTGATTCCATTCTCATATGCATAGTCAATCATCGCCTCTGCCGCCGCCTCGTCAATAGCACTGTCATCCCCCGCTACCACCGGCAGCCGCATCATGCCAAGCCCAAGGCCTGACAGCTTCATGTCCTGAAAATCTCTGTAAATCATTGCTTATCCTCCTCTTTCTCAATCTGGTTGACCAGATAGTCCAGGCAGCAAATACAATCATTGCATTTGTGAAACTGCTGCAAAAGCTCCTCTCTGTGCTCCGCCAGCAGCGCCAACGCCTTCTGCTTGTTCCCTTGCTCCACCGCCGCCATAAAC
>CAMWOF010000066.1 GCA_947175805.1 uncultured Clostridiaceae bacterium | reverse complement strand
GGTTAATACAATTGATGCAAATACAATAAAGGGCTGTAAGGGAAAAGGCATCAATATTTATAATAAGAGTACGGTTGACACAATTACCGCCAACGACATTTCCAATTGTACAGAACATGGCATCATTGTGGGGAACAGTTCCAAGGTGACAACCGTTTCGGGTAATACGATTTCCTCTAACGGTGGTACGGAGTCTGCAATTACAGCATATGAAAAGGGCACAATAGGAACAATAGAAAAAAATACGATTCAGAATACATCCGCAAATGCCGTAGGATATTCTAACAGTGTATTTAAGATTACGGGTTCTGCTACTGTTGGAAATATTATTGAAAATACATTGGTTTCAACCGGAGATGCATTGGTTTGTGCATCTGCTGTGCTGATGGATAATGCAACGGTGACAGGAAATATTCAGGACAATGAGCTTGGTTCTACAGAATCGCATGCGATTAAATTGACGAATAAGTCAACAGTAGGCGGAAACATCAGCTCTAATACTGTTCACAAAGTTACTGCCGGCTGCGGACTATTAATGGGCAGTGGTGCAGTTATTAAAGGCAGCATAAGCGGAAATACATTTGATAATGTCTATCTGAAGGGAATTAAAATTACAGAGCGTTCAAAGGTTTCCGGTAATATTGATTCTAATATTTTAACCACGAAGGAAGAAGGAATTTTGATTTATCAAGGTACTGTGACCGGGAAAATAACCGGCAATAAGATTGTAAGCCAGGACAGGAGCATTAAAATAACAGAAAGCCAGATAGGCGAATGTAAAGCAGAAGATAATGAATGTTCCAATGAGGTTTACTATAGATAGGCGCTGGGTAGTGTAAAGAATGAATAGAAGGCTGAAAGCTGGAAAGGCTTTCAGCCTTTTTAGGAAAATGCTTAGGAGAATGATGTTGATGAAGAAAATTATATATGTATCTAATGGCGCATTGTCTCAGTCATATCAGTCGAGCCTGCCCCGCAATTCTAAAATGGAGGTAATCACAGGAAACTCAGGTTTTGAGGTGCATATTACCCTTCCTTCTAAAAATTGGTATAAGCTGAGAAATGATTTTTACAATCCGTATGCAAGGTTTACGGGTTTTTATGCCCTGCGGCGTGAAGATGGAAAAGTGTTTTGGTTGGACAAAAAATGCAAATGGCAGGAAAATGTTGTAGACAACGATAAGTATGTTCTCAAAGATGGACATTGTATTTTGGGAGGGGACAAATTTCTAAAGTTTGATGAACTTGTGTTTGTTGCAACTTGGGAAAAATATGCGGAGACAAAAAGAACTGTACAGTCCCGCTCTATTTGTTACTGTGCAAATGGCGCTACGCAGGAAAGCTACAGTGACTATTTTGCAAGGGATAAAATAAATGGAGAAGTTTTGCATTATGAGTCCGGTACTTATCAATTGTCGGCACTTCAATACGTCACAGGTCAGTCCGCCAGAATTGAGAACCATTATCATCATCCCGCAGCCAGATTTATTGGTTTTTATGCCAGAAAAAGAAGGGAAGATGGATGGTATTGGTATACGGTGGAGGATAACTGGCAGAAGGCTTCCGACAAAATGACAGAAAAACGCTTGTTTCCTTCGGGAGCAGATATATATTCTCTGTTTGAGGGAAATACTGCTCAGATTGTTTTGGATGCACAGTGGAGGGCAAAAGACGGAAGTGGGATGCGGGGGCGCGAATACCGGATGTTTACGAATCTTTTGGGCTCACATTGGAGGGCAAAGGATGCAGAGGATGCAAGCGGGATGATAGGGTGCGGATACCAGATGTTTACAAACCGCCTGATGGCTCACGGCCTGGGAGGCTTTGAAGGAGAGTCACACTGTAACAGCAAGGAGGCGTTTTTACATTCATTGAAGGCAGGTTACCGGTATTTTGAGACGGACGTCTTTCAGACTTGTGATGGCAGGCTTGTGCTATACCATGGGTGGTTTGCTCCGCCGGAGATTAGCAAGCTCACATATGATGAGATGATGAGCAGGGATTTTAATGGACATAAATTGATGGATGCGGCGGAACTTTATGCTATTATGAAAGTCCATCCTCAAATCTGCATGGAATTAGATTTGTATAATTATAAAGGCGAAACGATTAAAAATACAATAAGAGAATTGTTAAGGGTTTTTGAATATGATAAGACTGTGCTTGACCGGCTTTTGGTTCAGGTACATTCCCCGGATATGAAAAATGATATAGATTCTATTTATCCTTTCCAGTGTTATCAGATGATATGCGGAAAACAGATGGATAAGCTGGGTGCTTTCATGGATAAATGCCTGGATAATGGGATATGTGCTGTGGCAATGCGTATGAATTTAGCAAAACAAAAGTATGTGAAAGCGCTGAAGGCATCAGGTCTTTATATCTTATGTTTTACAGTCACACAAAACACTTCTGTGGCTAGAAAACTGCTGGATTCCGGCGTAGATACGCTTTGTGTGGATTTTATTACGCCTGCGAAACTTAGCATAGCGGTAAACAAGTTTGGTACACATCCATTTCGTGTGTATTATTCTAGTGGGCTGCCCGGTGCAAGCGAAACATATTCGGATATGATAAAAGAACATAAGGTGAAAGGCAATATAAAAGAAAATAAAAGCGGCACAATAGAGTTTCATGATGCAACCGTGTGGAAAAATGATGGGACTCAGAAGGTCTTGCCAAATGCCTTTCAAATACCGGGGAAGCATTTTGTAGGATGGAATTTGGGCGTTCATGTTGACAAGAAAAAATTGTGGCTGTGTACGGACGGATGCTATCATATGTATGGGGATGTGAAACCGGATACTTCTTTTCAATTGTGTTTATTTGATGAGGAGTTTACTATTCCAAAATGGAAAACATTAAAAAATACGAAATTCTTTTTGACTGCTGTTTGGGAGGATGACGTTATATAATAAAAGGCGGCTGCCATTTTCTCCCGCCATCACACTTTCTTAACAGGAAAATCATATTTTCTACAAAAACTTTCGATATGGTATTCTTGTAATGAATTTCCAAATGCTATACCGATAACAGGGCATTTATAAAATGCAGGATACATTATAAGGAAGGAGAGGATGGCGTAAATGAAAAAAAAGAAAATGGTGGCTTTGTTTGGTGCAGTGGTTTTAGCGCTTTCTCTGCTTGTGGGATGCCAAACACAAGGCAGTACAGAAGAAAATGCCGAGAATATTGGGACCAGTAACCAGGCGGAGGGCACCTATACGGTAAAGGTTACAGCAATAGATGGTAATCAGATAAAGGCACAGCCGGGAGCGCTGCAAAGAGACGGGCAGGGCGATAATCAGCCACCACCGCAGGATGTGAAGAAGCCGGAAGGTGAGGGAGGACAGGATGATAACCGGCAGCCACCGCAGGATGGCGCACCATCTTTTGATAATGGAGACGGTTTCGGAAGCTTTACGGAAAGTGGAGAAGAAATCATATTTATAATTACGGATAGTACAACGATAACCGTGGAATCTATGCCGGACAGGCAGGTGCAGCCGGGGGAGAAGCCGGAGGCTGTGCAGCCAGAGGAAGCGGATAATGCCGCAGGGGAAGATAGAAATGCAAAGAAAGCGCTCGCCATGGAGCCAGTGGCAGGCACAATAGACGATATTGCGGTGGACAGTATATTGGAAGTAGTCCTGGATGAGAACAATACTGCAACATCGGTGCTGGTGAAGTCTTCAGGTGCAGGCTTTGGTGGAGACGGTAATTTTGGCGGCAGTGATACGGTGACAAACGGGACCGCTGCCGTTACAATCAGCGAGGATACCTCTGTGGAAGCACAGAGCTATCAGTCCTCTGGTGATGACGAAAATGCACTGCGGATAGACGGCTGTGTAGCGGCGATGAACAAAATTACTGTTGAAAAAACAGGGGGCAGCTCCTCAAATACGGAGAATGGAGATTTTTACGGACAAAATGCAGGGCTGCTAGCGCTAAACGGCGCTGATGTAACGATAGATAACGCATTTGTCAACACCAGTGCAGTCAACGGAAATGGTGTGTTCTGCTATGGAGAAGGCACTAAGGTCAGCATATCGGATTCTGTAATCCATACAACAGAGAATAATTCTGGCGGTATCCAAACAACCGGCGGTGGAACGATGTCGGCGAAGAATCTGACAGTGGAAACAAAAGGAAATTCTGCTGCGGCAATCCGCACGGATAGGGGCGGCGGTACGGTGAACGTGGAGGGTGGCACCTATACCACCAACGGGACGGGCAGCCCCGCTGTTTACTGTACGGCGGATATTACTGTTACGGATTCAGAACTGACTGCCAATGCCAGTGAGGGCGTTGTAGTAGAGGGCAGAAATTCCGTGGCGCTAAAAAACTGTGTTGTTACTGCTAATATGGACAATACTTATCACGGCGATGAGGATGAAAATATTCATGGCATTATGATATATCAAAGCATGTCCGGCGATGCGCAGGTAGGTGAGGCAAGCTTTTTGGCGGAGGGCGGCAGTATCAGTGTAAAACAGGGAGACGCAATATACGTCACGAATACCGACTGCAATATTGAATTGAAAAATGTGGACATAGAGCTGGCAAATGATACGCTGCTCCGCGTAGAAGGGAACACTTCGTCCCGTGGCTGGGGAAAACAGGGAGAGAACGGCGGAGCGGTGGTCATGACGGCTGCTAACCAGCTTTTAGAGGGAAATATACTGGTAGACATCATCTCCAGTCTCGACCTCACGCTCTCGGACAATACAGCTTTTGTGGGAGCAATCAATCCGGAAGACAACGGCGGCACAGTTAATGTAACTATTTCAAAGGATTCCTCATGGACGCTGACCGGAGACACCTATATTACAAAATTGGACGGGGATACCGGAAATATAAATGCAAACGGGTATCATTTATACGTGGGCGGCAAGCAAATATTATAAGAGCAGTGCGTAGCGGTCTTTTTGCAGATGCCAAATTCCATATTGAGAACATAGTAAAAATCGTATCTTTCAGTATAGAACCGAGAGATACGATTTTCATTATCTAAACTTTTTCTATATCTTCAATAGTTTCTTTTCCCCGATATAGAGACACTTGAGAATCTGAGCAAAGCTCTTGAATTAAATATTTATTTTTTTCAAACTTTTTTCAAAAAATAAGCGAATATATTAATAGAGCCTGCAAAAATGCATAGATGCCATGGCAAAGGAATTAAGAAAATGTCTGATAAGAGAGAGAAGCGCCTGCTTCACAGAATCAGGAAGAAACAGGACAAAAAAGCGGCTGACGAACTGATTCATAAATATTACAGGGAAATATACGCATATGTGTTCCGCCAGGTCGGCGGTAAAGAGCCGACGATGGACATAACCCAGGACATTTTTCTGGGTATGCTGCAAAGCATATGGAGCTACGACGAGGCAAAATCAGGCTTTCGTACATGGCTATACCATATAGCGGTGCATAAGGTGGCGGATTATTTCCGCAGAAACGCAAATGTGACAGCGCAAGCGGTAAAAGATTTTCGGGGACAGGAAAATGCAGAGGCCTATGATACGGAGTTATTGCAGCAGGTTGCTGAGCAACCGGGTGGAGGCACAGAACAGCAGGCAGTAAACGAGGCGATGGCGGGGCAGATTTTAGCCCGGCTGGGGCATGAGGATTTAATATTGGAGGAGCTGTTTCGCCTGAAATTCTACAGCGAGTGTACATTTGCAGAAATTGCTGAGATTTTAGAGCTTCCCGAAGCCACAGTGAAGACGAAATACTATACCGCCATAAAAAAATTGCGAAAGGAGTTTGAGTAGATGAAGATTGCATATCCGACACAGAAGGAAATCGACGACTCCATATCCCGCGTGATAGAGGAGGCCTGCCCGGCCAGGGAAAATGTATTTATCTTCCTGTACCGGCTGTACCGGGAAATCGGTTTTTTGGACGTCATGCACGGGATGGAAAAAATAATGGTGCCATTGATTGCTGCCTATGCCTTTGGAATCGTGTATCTGGCAAACAATGTTACAGCGTCCGCCTCAGATTTGTACCTGTCGGTTATCCTGTTCTCACCGTTGGTGTTTCAACTGCTATTATGTCTGTTTTTCTTGGGAGAACAAGAGCAGGGGGTATATGAGATTGAATTGTCCTGCAAATATACCATGTATCATCTTTTGATTCTCAGAATGGGAATTGCTGGTCTGTTTTCTGTAGCCGTAAATGGTATGGCATTAGTACTTTATGGCGTGTCACAAGATTTTTTTGGAGGGACTCTCATTTTGCGGCTGGCATTTCTGGCTGTGAGCACATTTCTGGTTTACTTTACTGTGTATGTGCATTTGATTTTGAAAAGCGTGCGCATACAATACCAGCTGAGTCTCTATTTTACATGGTGTGTGGTGGCAGTGCTGATACGGCTTTATATTCCTGGCATGTTTGCTTATCTGGCAATGGAGCTTCCCCTCCTCATTCATGTATGTATCTGGGGAGCTATGCTGGGGCTTCTTATGAGGCTTCTTCCGGACGTCATATATAGGAATGGAAAATATAATTTGAATATAGGAGAATGATATGCTTACGATTGAAAATGTTTCAAAAAAATTTAAGGGTTTTACGGCGCTGGCAGATATCAATACCGAGTTTGCAGAGGGGATTTACGGTATCCTCTCGCCGAACGGAGCGGGTAAGACTACCCTGCTGAAAATCATGGCAACCCTGCTGTTTCCGACTACCGGAACGGTTTATTATAACGGCACGGATATCCGGCAGATGGGGGAGCAGTACCGGGAGCTGATTGGGTATATGCCGCAGCATTTCGGCTATTACCGGGACTATAGTGCAGAGCGGTATCTGAAATATATTGCGGTGTTAAAGGGGATTGGAAAATCGGAGGCGGCGGAGAGGACAGATGCGTTGCTTGACCGGTTAGGGCTTTTCGAGGTAAAGAGCAAAAAGTTAAAGACTTATTCCGGCGGCATGCTTCAGAGAGTGGGGATTGCCCAAGCGCTTTTAAATAACCCGGAAATACTGATTTTAGATGAGCCAACCGCAGGGCTTGACCCTATGGAGCGGGCAAAATTCCGGGATATTCTGGTGGAGCTTGCCGAGGGGAAAACCATCCTCTACTCCACGCATATCGTATCGGATGTGGAGGATATCGCTGACCGGATTATTATGCTGAAGAACCACACATTACACTGCAATATGACGGTGGATGAGCTGAGAAATACCTTTTTGCAGGATGGAAAGGCAGTTACCTTAGAGCAGGCATTTATAAAAACTTATCAGTAGGAATATATATCTATATAAAATATACCGGGAGAGAGCGATATGATTGGAAATGAGTTAAAAAAAATATGGAATGTGAGGATGACATTGCTTTTGCTGCTTGTGAGCGTCACCCTCTTTTACACTTGGATTATCGGGCAGATGAATCTTCATTATTTGCCGCTGTTTGAAACTGTGGACGCCACCCTGGGGGCAAAGCTGTTAGAACAGTTTGGCACCACGATTGATGCTGATGAGTTGGAACAGGTTGCAGCATTAAAAGAGGGGGTTAGACAGGATTTTGAGGAAAAGGTCAGTGCCGCTTATCCGCAGTTAGAGGAAATGGGCATGGAAAGCTTTGAGGAGTTTGAAAATGATATTATGACCGATGTTTCGATGGAGGAGGCACAAACAGAGCAGTATCAGCAAAAGTGTGAACTGTATAATCAAATCACAGAGGAGTTTGGATGGGAGCTGGAGAGTATTGATTTTTATTCCGAGCTGCTTGAGAGGAAAGAGTATGCAGCAATGCGTTTTAAAGTTGCTAATTCGGATGATTACCCGGAGCGAAACAAGGAGCAGGCAATATGGGACAGAATAGCGGAGGTGACGGAGCGTCCGGGGACGTCGGTGCTGCCGGATTCCGTGACGATGAATATGAATTATGTGATACAAGACTTCACAAGGATTTTACTATATCTTGTGTTACTGTTGCTGCTTCCTTATCTGGCACTGGACAATAAATCCAGAGTGTATCCGTTAGCTGCCACTACAAGGCGGGGGCGGGGACTGGTAAAGACCCAGTTTTTGGCTATGCTCATCGGACTTTTGCCGCTTCTGGCAGTCATGGATATTGCCCTGTGTGTAGCATATTCTTTCTATACGCCATATGCTGTGTTTAACGGCTGCATGGTGGAATATCTATGGTTTGATTTTACCCAGCTTCAATATTTCTGGGTTCAGGTTTTGGTCTGCAACTTAATAGCGCTGGCATTTTCCATGCTTGTATTTTTTGCCTCCGCATTTTGCAGAACCATTGTAGGAACTGTGGTCATGGCGCTGCCCTGTTGGGGACTGGGGACGCTGGCAGGCATGTTTTTTGCAGATGATATTTTTTCCTGTAATGTTATCCTCAAATCAATGCCCTATGCGCTTCATGCATCCCGCTATAGCCTGACTATCTGTCTTTTGGGGATGCTTCTTGCAGGGCTGCTTTGCGATGGATGGCTTATTCGCCGCAGAAAAAGAGAGGATATCATGTTGTAAAGAAACAGAAAGGGATGAAAGCTTTGTCACGCAAATCAGATACCAGGAGAATATTTGCCAATGAGGCAGTGAAGCTGCTGTCTATGCCGGCCTTTTATATCTGTGTGCTTTTGTGTATCGGCTTTAACATTTATATGTTGTGGGATAGTGTCGGATATAAGCTGGAAGTCATAAAAGCAGATATTGCTTTTTTTGAGAATGATGAGGGCGGTTTTGGCGCCGAATACTATTATGATTACTACGGGCAGTCGGATTTCCAGACGGTATGCGCTTATGCGAAGAGGGAGAGAACCTATGACAGTTTTGCGAGCCGGCTTATTGCCGGTAATTATGCAAGGCTTTTAAACCGTGTGAAAACCATGAAGCCAGAAGAGAAAAACAGTATTAGTTTTACGGGAGTGCATAGGCTGCACATATTTTTTTATGGCAGCTACGTCAAATATCTCATTATAGAGTCGATGCTGCTCATCATGCTGGCTGTTTCATATGCCATGCATTTTGAAAATTACCATCATACCGGGGATATCACCGATGTCTGCAAATATAAAAAGGTACTTGTCAGAATGAAGCTGCTGGCGGCGGCAGCATTTGGACTGCTGCTTAGTCTTGTACTGTGGCTGTTCAGCTTTTTGGTGTATTTTTCATTGATTCACTATTCCGGCGTTTGGGACAGCTATATCAGCAGTGTCTATAATGCGGACAGGAGAGTGATTAATGACCTCTACTTATATGATTATCCTTATGTTACATGGAAGCCTATGACCCAGGCGGACTATCTTTTGGCAACGGTGGGCGTGGTTTTCCTGCTGCTGCTGTTTGCAGTGCTGCTTGCTGCTGTCTGTTCCCTGTGTTTTCAAAATGATATAGAAGCGCTAATGGTAATTGTGGGTGGTGCCTTTTTGCTGTACTGCCTTGGGAACCTGATGCAGCCAGGCAATTTTTTGCAGTTTATCTTGCAGCTTACGCCAGTACATTTAATTTCCAAGTGCGGGTACTGGTTTATGGATTATGCGCCCGGAGACAGCTATCCCGCATATGAATGGCTTGTGGCAGTTGTTTGGATTTTGCCCTTGCTTTTCGTGGTCTTGCGCCGGATGCAATGCTGCCCAAGATTCAGATTACAGAGAAACAGATAGTAAACAGCGCTGTCAATTTATATCCCGGACAACTCTCTTTCTTGCAACATTCCTGCAGGTATGTTATTCTTAAAATACTTGCAGGAATGTTATTTTTAAGACACCTTATGCTTGTGATGCGGTCTGCAAAGCAGGCATGAATGTTATATATCAATGGAGAGTATGTATGGCTATCATTAGTGCAATTATCAGCAGTATACTTATTTTCATGCTTGCCAACTGCTTCACCCTGGCGGACTTTTTTGAAAGCTCCTGCTTCTTCTGGGTGCTGCTTTTGCTGCCTTTTTATATCTGGTTAAATGTATTTCAGG
>CAMWOF010000065.1 GCA_947175805.1 uncultured Clostridiaceae bacterium | reverse complement strand
ATACCTAGGGTACTGCTGACCGACAAAAAGACAGGCTCACACATTGCTGTGCAAGCCTGTCTTTTTTGCCGTTTATTCCTGCGAAGCAACGAGGTTTCCCTTTATCTGGAGAGCAGCTCCTTTAATATGCTGTTGACGCTGCCCGGATCTGCCTTGCCTTTCATCGCTCTCATTGTCTGACCAACCAAAAACCCAATCGCCTTTTCCTTTCCGCTCTTGTAATCTGCCACAGACTGGGGATTTGCCGCAATGATTTCCTCTATCGTAGTTCTTAATGCACCCTCATCCTGAACGGTCTTCAGTCCATGCTCCTCCACATAGGCGTCCGGGTCCACATTTTCATTGAAAATGTGCTCAAATACCTCCTTTGCAACCGTACTGTTTATTGTCTTTGCATCTATCAGAGCAATCAGCTTTGCCAGATTTTCCGCCGAAAAGGAAATATCATCCGGCTCTAATTCCTTTTCCTTTAAAAGCCGCATGGTCTCTACCATCAGCCAGTTTGATACCTTTTTCGGATTCGCACCTCTCTCTATGGTCTCCTCAAAAATATCCGCCATATGCTTGCTTCCCGTAATAATATCAATGTCATAGTCAGGAATTCCATACTCCTCCCGGTAGCGGATTCTCTTTTCATCACGAAGCTCCGGCTGTGCCTTTCGGATATTCTCTAACCATGCATCATCAATGATAACCGGCACCAAATCCGGGTCAGGGAAATACCTATAATCCTGGGCATCCTCCTTCGAGCGCATGGCATAGGAATACTCCTTATTATCATCCCATCTTCTGGTCTCCTGGATGACCTTTTCTCCGTCCTCAAGCAAGTCAATCTGCCGCTCCCGCTCATTTTCAATAGCGCGGGCAATCGCCTTGAAGGAATTTAAGTTCTTCATCTCCGTTCTCGTGCCATACTCCTTTGCACCCTTTTCCCGCACAGATAAATTCACGTCCGCCCGCATGGACCCCTCATTTAACTTACAGTCAGAGGCCCCCAAATACTGGATAATCAGACGCAGCTTGTCCAAATAAGCCAGCACCTCCTCTGCAGAGCGCATATCCGGCTCGGAAACAATTTCAATCAACGGCACGCCGGAACGGTTAAAGTCCACAAGAGAACTGTCGGTATACGGGTCATGCACCAGCTTCCCCGCATCCTCCTCCATGTGAATCTCATGAATCCCAATCCATTTTTTTACGCCCCCTGCCTCAATCTCAATTTTTCCGTCCCGGCAAATTGGATAGTAAAGCTGAGAAATCTGATAATTCTGCGGATTATCGGGATAAAAGTAATTCTTTCGGTCAAATTTACAGTTTCTTGTAATCGTACAGTTAGTTGCCAGCCCAACGGCAATCGCCTTGTTCACAACCTCTTTGTTCAGCACAGGAAGAGAGCCTGGCATACCGGTACATACCGGACATGTATGCACGTTCGGCTCCCCGCCAAACTGGGTGCTGCAGCCACAGAAAATCTTTGTCTTTGTCGCCAGCTCTACATGAACCTCAAGACCGATGACTGTTTCATATTCTCTACTCATTTGCCTGGCCTCCCTTCACAAACGGTGCTCTCTCATACTGCCTGGTCTGCTCAAATGCATAGGCAGCCCGAAGCATCGTCTTCTCATCAAAATGCCTTCCGAGCAGTTGTAAGCCCACGGGCAGCCCCTTGCTGTCATAGCCGCAAGGGAGGGAAATTCCCGGCAGTCCCGCCAGATTGACGGACACCGTGTACACATCTCCCAGATACATCTTAATCGGGTCGCTCAGAGAATCACCGAGCTTTAATGCCGTTGTCGGCGCCACGGGTCCTAAAATGATATCATATTTTTCAAATGCCCTGTCAAACGCCTGCTTAATCAGTGCCTTGGTGCGCAGCGCCTTCATGTAGTAGGCATCAAAATAACCTGAGCTCAACACAAATGCGCCCAGCATAATTCTTCTCTTCACCTCTGCCCCAAAGCCCTCGGAACGCGTCTTTTTGTACATATTGTGAAGGTCTGTAAAGCTGTCTGCCCTGTATCCATATTTCACGCCGTCAAAACGCTCCAGATTCGAGCTTGCCTCCGCAGATGCAATGATATAGTATGCCGGAATGGCATACTCCACCAGGCTTAAATCAAACTCCTCTATCACGGCGCCCTGCAGCTTTAAGGCTTCCGCAGCCTCCAGCACATGCGCCTTTACCTCCGTGTCAAGCCCCTTTAAAAAATAGTCCTTCGGAATCCCTATCTTAAGCCCTTTGACATCCCCGGTCAAAGCAGAAGTAAAATCGCTGCCACTCTCCGAAACAGAGGTGGAATCCCTATCATCCTTCCCGCATATGGCCTCCAACACGGCGGCACAGTCTGTCACATCCTTTGCAATCGGGCCAATCTGGTCCAGAGATGAACCGTAGGCAATCAGCCCATACCGGGAAACACGTCCATATGTGGGCTTAACGCCTGTCACGCCGCAAAAGCCCGCAGGCTGGCGGATGGAACCGCCGGTATCCGAGCCAAGGGCATAGGGAACCTCCTCCCCTGCCACTGCCGCCGCAGAGCCGCCAGAGGAGCCGCCCGGCACACGGGATGTATCCCATGGATTCTTTGTCGCCCCATAATAGGAGGTCTCCGTTGTCGAGCCCATGGCAAATTCATCCATATTGGTCTTTCCGATAATGACCGCACCCGCCGTATGCAGCTTTTCCACCGCTGTGGCCGTATATGTGGGCGTAAAGCCCGACAAAATCTTTGAGCTGCAGGTAGTCAGCATGCCCTCCACACACATATTATCCTTAATTCCTACAGGCACACCCGCCAGGGGGCCGGAAAGTCTGCCTGCATCTATCTCTGCCTGCACCTGCTTCGCCCGCTTTAATGCGCCCTCCTCATCCACCGTGACAAAGCAATTCAATGTATCGTCACGCTTTTTTATATTGTCTATGGCCGCCTGCGCCGCCTCCACTGCGGATATCTCTTTTGCCTGAATCTTTTTTCCAAGCTCCACAGCCGTCATACTCATAAGCTCCATGCCCATACTCATCCTTTCTGCTGTATTCGTTGTCAGGTGCCTGCCCGGTATTAGTTGAAGGTCTTTGGAACCACATAGGTCCCCTCCTTCGCCTCCGGCGCATTAAGCAGCATATTTTCCCTGTCATCACCGTTGGTGACCTCATCCTCGCGGAATACGTTGTGAATAGGAAATGCGTGGCTCATCGGCTCCACACCCTCCGTATCCAGTTCATTCAACATACCCACGTAGTCCAGCATATTAGACATATCCTTTTTTGCCTGCTCCCGCTCCTCCCCGGAAAGCTCCAGCTTCGCCAGGATTCCTACATATTCAATTGTCTCGTCTGTAATCTGCACCTTACTTCACTCCCTTACTGTTTGTCCGCTACCGGCATCCGTTATAACGCCTTAATTCTCTCGATGGCTGTCAGTGTATTCTCATAGGAACCAAACGCAGTCAGGCGGAAATACCCCTCACCGCTGGGACCAAACCCGGAACCCGGCGTCCCTACCACATGAGCCTGCTCCAGCAGATAATCAAAAAACTCCCATGAGGACATGTTGTCCGGCGTCTTTAACCAGATGTACGGTGCATTGACTCCGCCGGATACAGTGTACCCTGCACTCTTTAAGCCCTCGTATATGGTTCTTGCATTCTTCATATAATATGCAATCTGTTCCTTTGTCTCAGCCTGTCCCGCCTCCGAGTAGACTGCTTCTCCGGCACGCTGAATAATATAAGGTGCGCCATTAAATTTCGTACCATGCCGTCTTGCCCACAATCCATTCATGGCAACCCCGTCGGCGTCCTTCAAATCCTTTGGAACCACAGTAAAACCAAGGCGTGTACCGGTAAACCCTGCATTTTTTGAAAAGCTCCTGATTTCAATCGCACAGGTTCTCGCTCCCTCGCACTCATAAATCGTATGTGGAACATCTGCCTCACTGATATACGCCTCATAAGCGGCGTCATAGATAATGACTGCGCCATTCTTATTTGCATAGTCCACCCAGCTCTGAAGCTGCGCCTTTGTCAGCGTGGCGCCGGTAGGATTATTCGGAAAGCAGAGGTAAATGATATCCGCCGGCTTGTCCGGCAGCTCCGGTGCAAAGCCATTTTCTGCCAGGCACGGCATATAAACCACGTCGCTCCACAGCTCCGTCTTTGCGTCATAATTTCCGGTGCGCCCCGCCATTACATTAGAATCCACATATACAGGATATACCGGATCACAGACTGCAATTTTACAATCCGGCCCGAATATCTCCTGGATATTTGCAGAATCCGACTTTGCCCCGTCACTGACAAAGATTTCGTCCGGCGCAATGTTGGCTCCCCTCGCCTTATAATCCTTCTCTGCAATCGTATTCCTAAGAAAATCATAGCCTAAATCCGGTGCATATCCCCGGAAGGTTCCTGCATCCGCCATTTCATCCACCGCAGCATGCAGGCTGGCGATAATGGACGGCGCTAATGGCTGGGTTACATCACCGATACCCAGCCGGATAATCTCCTTTGCCTGTTCAGGATACCTTGCCTGGTATTCCGATACCTTCTTCGCAATTGTAGAGAACAAATAACTTCCCGGCAGCTTTAAATAATTTTCATTTGCTTTAAACATGAATCTTCCTCCCTTAATATGTCGGATGCAAAAACCGACCATAACTTATTATCACTTGCAGGCATATTCGCCCTCAAACACCGTGGTGGCAGGTCCTGTCATATATACCCTGTCTTTTTCCCTGTCCCAGCGGATTCTAAGGTCACCGCCCAAAAGATGCAATGTAACCTCCTCTTCCGTCAAGCCGTTCAAAATACATGCAACCGCACTGGCGCAGGCACCTGTCCCGCAGGCAAGCGTCTCTCCCGTCCCACGCTCCCACACGCGCATATTGGCTTCCCCTCGGTTTATCACCTGGACAAATTCTGCATTTACCCGGTTGGGAAACATTTCATGCACTTCAAACAGCGGCCCCACTGTTTCTAAAGGAAATGTCTCTGTGGAATCCACAAACACCACTGCATGGGGATTGCCCATGGAAACGCAGGTCATCTCATATGTCTCGTTTCCCACAGTGACCTTCTCTTTCACAAGCCTGTCTTTTCCGGAAGCCACCGGAATCCTCGCCGGGTTAAGTTCCGGCGCACCCATATCCACGGTCACTTCCCTGACCTTTCCTGCTTCTACAGACAAGGTCAAATACTTTATGCCCGCCAGAGTTTCAATCGCCACCTCTGTCTTATCGGTCAAACCGTAATCATAAACATATTTTCCCACACACCGGATTCCGTTGCCGCACATCTCGGAACGGGAGCCGTCAGCGTTATACATATCCATACAGAAATCCGCTGTCTCTGACGGCTTAATCAGAATCAGACCATCCGAGCCTATGCCAAAATGCCTGTCGCTAATTCGGACAGCAAGCGCAGACGGATTGTCCACCTGTTCGGCAAGGCAGTTCACATATACATAATCATTGCCTAAGCCTTCCATTTTTGTAAACTTCATTGTAAAATCCTCCTCTGGCTGGGATTATTTTATTTACATTATAATAATCACGATTGCTCCACACTGCACTGTGATTATTATAGCATAGCAATATACATCTGGCAGGTTTCTACCAGGCTCCTACCGCTGTCCATGCTCATTTTCTGGAGATATCTGTGTGCCTCCTCCTCCGTATAATTCTTTTCACGCATTAATTTTGACTTTGCATTTGCAATCACAGCTTTTTCCTCTTCACTTCGCTGTTTCGGCTTTTCCTTTCGTTTCTTCCTCGCTCTGCTGACGACCATATACATATCCTGAATGACGTTCACCAAATCGTATGCCTTCACCGGCATCGGCAGACAGACCACATCATCCCCCACAAATTCCTGCATATGCCCCTTAGAAGCCATGATAAGAACATGAAAATCCGGAGGAAGATTTGCCCGCAGCTCTGAGCAATGCATATCCGCCAGCTTGTATCCTGTCACAACGATTCCATCCTCAATAGAATCCACATACTGTAATACCTGCGCGCCCGAACTGCATACTGCCGTGACATCTATACCATTTCTCACTAGTAAATTGCGTATTTTTTTTGCGTCATCAAGCTTCGGAAAGACGACAATTACGCTTATCAAGAGACGCACCTCCACATCAAAATATTTGTTCTGAATATCGTACCAGCTACAAGCATCACTTCACGCTATACGCTATCCTCTGCCGCGGCAAAATCCCCAGACTGCCACTTCTATATCCTGTAAAGGTATTCCTCTAACTCCCACTTTGTTACCTGCTCACGGTACTGCGCCCATTCTGCGCGCTTTGCCTCAATATATTTTTTAGAGACATGTTCTCCCAACACACTCTGAATATATTCATCTTGCTCAAATGCGTCCACCGCATTGCTCAGATTCGTAGGAATCCTCTCAATATGCTTTTGCGCCAACTGCTCCTTGGAAAGGTCAAATACATTGCAGGAAATCTCCTCCGGCACCTGAAGCCGGTTATTAATCCCCTCTAAACCGGCAGCCAGGCAGACAGCCAGCGCCAGATACGGATTTGCCGCCGGGTCCGGGCATCGAAGCTCAATCCGGGTTCCCGCCCCCCTTGAAGACGGCACACGAATCAGAGGGCTTCTGTTTGTCGTTGACCAGGCAATATAAATCGGAGCCTCATAGCCTGGAATCAACCGCTTATAGGAATTCACCAACGGATTCGTAATTGCGGTAATCGCTTTCATGTGCTTCATCAAACCCGCCATAAAATAATATGCTTCCTTGCTTAATCCATGCTGACCCTTAGGGTTGTCAAAAATATTTACACCATCCTTTGACAGCGACATATTAATATGCATCCCGGAGCCGTTTACCCCATATTTTGGTTTTGGCATAAAGCTGGCAAACAGACCGTGCCGCTTCGCAGTGGACTTTACCACAAGCTTAAAGGTCATAATATTGTCTGCGGTTTTCAGCGCGTTGTCATACTTGAAATCAACCTCATGCTGTGCAGGCGCCACCTCATGATGGGAGGATTCAATTTCAAAATGCATATCCTCCAAGGTAAGCACAATGTCCCTTCTGGCATTTTCTCCCAAATCCAGGGGACCCAAGTCAAAATATCCCGCCTTTTCGTGAGAAATGGTGGTAGGCATGCCGTTATCATCGGTGTGAAACAGGAAAAACTCACATTCC
Organism: uncultured Clostridiaceae bacterium; assembly: GCA_947175805.1. Taxonomy (GTDB): domain Bacteria; phylum Bacillota; class Clostridia; order Lachnospirales; family Lachnospiraceae; genus RGIG6919. The sequence goes on along the minus strand of CAMWOF010000065.1, from coordinate 2,786 downwards.
GGTCCCACATCAAAGCTGTACCCCATGTCCGCCGCTTCTTTTAAGACCTTCTTTAAAATGTATCGGGAATCACCCTCAAAAGGCGTGCCATCCGGGAGATAAATATCACAAATCATTCTTGCCACCTTGCCGTTTTGCGGTCTCCACGGAAAAATCTCAAAAGTATCCAAATCAGGATACAGATACATATCAGATTCATCTAAACGGACAAACCCCTCAATAGAAGAACCGTCAAACATACATTTATTATCCAGCGCCTTTTCCAACTGACTGGATGTGATTGCAACATTTTTCAATGTTCCGAATATATCTGTAAACTGCAGGCGGATAAACTCAATATCATCCTCCTCCACCATTCTTAAAATATCCTGTTTTGTATTTTTACTCATCGATACCGCTCCTTTATACGCCTTTTTAAAAAATGGGTGCTAAAAGCTACCTTTCAACACCCCCAAAATTACACACGTCTATGTTATCCCAATTTTTAGTAAATGTCAATGTTTTTGGCGATTTCAAAGGCTATGCAGGGAATTCTTAAAATTTTTCCCATAAAAATTCCCGGCTCTGTCGTATATAGGATATAGAAAAATATAAACGACAGGAGAGATGCATATGTATAACAGAAAAAAAGGATGGATGCGTAAAATGCTGGGAGTCAGCCTGCTTTTGGGCTGTGTTATGCTTGGGGGCTGTGGTAAGAACGGTGAGATACAGGAGCAGGACCCTTTGGCAGGTGGAAGCGGGCAACAGGAAATAACTACAGAAGATAATCAGCCTGCTAGGGGTGAAGATGAGCCGGGAGGCAATGGCATGGATCGGGGAACAAAGGAGGAGCCGGTTTATACAGCCATGAATCTTACAAAGACGGTGGCTGCATCAGAGGACAGTTCAGAAAATCCAGATGAAACATTCATAGACGGAACAACCAGATTTTCCGTTAAGCTTCTTCAGAAGGTTGCAGAGCGTGCTGACAGCAATGCCAATTATATGATATCACCAACCTCCATTCAGATGGCGCTTGCCATGGCGTCAAACGGGGCGGATAACAATACAAAAACCGAGCTGGAACGGCTTTTATGCGGAGAGTTTTATGAGGAAGGGGACATCGTAAGGTGCGGAACTCTTGAAATGCATATAGAAGACCTGAATCTCTATCTGAATGCTTATGTGAAACAGCTGGCAGATAGTGAAGATGTTGTTTTTGAAAATGCCAATGCAGTCTGGATGCACAACAATAAGGAGATGTTTTCCGTAAAAGAAGATTTTTTAAAACGGATATCGGGATTCTCGGCGGAGTGCTTTGAGGCGCCCTTTGATGAATCTACTGTAACGGATATTAATAACTGGGTAAATTATCACACCAGAGAGATGATTCCATCCCTTCTTAATGAAATCCCAGAGGATGTGGTGATGTATTTAATCAACGCCATTGCCTTTGAAGGGGAATGGGAGGAACCATTTGAGGAACATCAGATAGATGATACATTTACGTTCCATTGTGCCGACGGAATAGAACAGACAGTGACAGGCATGCGTTCGGAGGAAAATATCTATTTAGAGTCTGACTATGCCAAGGGATTTGTAAAATACTATAAAGGCGGAAAATTCGGTTTTGCAGCGCTGCTTCCAGAGGAGGGAATGACACCGGAGGAATACATCAGTGGATTAAGTCCGGATGATTTTACGGAGTTATTTAAAGGTAAAACCTACGATACAGTAAATGTGGAAATACCTAAATTTAGCAGTGATTATGATACAGAGCTTTCTAAGGTACTGGAAGCTTTGGGAGTGAAGGAGGCATTTACACCGGCTGCAGATTTTTCCCAGATGGCAGATACGGACACAGGTCTTTTATATATTAACAGGGTGCTTCATAAGACCCATATAGAGGTGGATGAAAAGGGAACGAAGGCAGCGGCAGTAACTGCCGTGGAAATGACTAAAAACGATTGCGTAGCACCAAGCGAGCCTAAGACGGTTATTCTGGACAGACCATTTGTCTATGCCATCATGGATATGGAAACGAATCTTCCTATTTTTATCGGCGTGCAGAATTCCATAGAATAGCATCTGTTGTATTGATAGAATAAGCGGCTGTCTGCTTGCACATTCCGGCGAAAATGTGTAAAATATGAGGGAGACGGAGTTTGAATTACCCGATAAAATATGTAGGCAGGAAGAAATGATATGGAAAACAAAAAAGGCATGCGGCTGACCACGCTATGTTATATAGAGGATAAAGGCAGATATCTGATGCTGCACCGCACTAAGAAGAAAAATGACCAGAGCAAGGGAAAATGGCTGGGAGTAGGCGGTAAAATGGAACCGGGGGAGAGTCCGGAGGACTGTATGCGTCGAGAGGTTATGGAAGAGACCGGACTGACGGTAACAGACTATATCTTTGCAGGGGTGATTACCTTTATCTCGGATATCTATGAGTCAGAGCATATGTTCATTTATGTGGTGACGGATTTTACGGGAGAGGTGGCCCCTTGCGATGAGGGCGATTTGGAGTGGATTAACAAGGAAGCGGTCATGGAACTGAACCTTTGGGAGGGTGACCGTATCTTTTTAAAGCTTCTCATGGAGGGACGATACGGGTTTTCTATCCGCTATGTATATCAGGGGGATGTTCTCTCTGAGGTGACAGGAAATATATCCCAAGAGGATATTGCGGTGGTAGACAAGTATCGAAACCTTAAATGAGACATTACCGGACAATTGAATGGTGAGAAGTGAGGTATTAGATTGGCTGGAGCGGAAGTATGATGAGATATATCTAGATA
>CAMWOF010000064.1 GCA_947175805.1 uncultured Clostridiaceae bacterium | reverse complement strand
CCAGAGGACTGTCTATGTACACCTCAAAATCCTGATATTCCGGCAGCAGCTTGTCGTATTTGATTTTACGGATAAAGTATAAAAGCTCCTGCGTCCTGCCCACTGCAAATGCAGGAATCACAACATTTCCACCTTTATCAAAGGCTGATTTTATGATGCGGGTAAGCTCCTTCACATAGTCCACCCTGCCTCCGTGGCTCCGGTCGCCGTAGGTGGATTCCATAATTACGATATCCGCCTCCTTGAGATACTGCGGGTCCTTAATCAAGGGCTGGTTCAGATTACCGATATCCCCGGAGAACACAATTTTTTTATCCACACCATCCTCACTAAACCAAAGCTCCACGCTGGCAGAGCCCAGCAGATGCCCCACATCCGAGAACCTCACCTTAATACCGTCCGCAACATTTAATACCTCGTCATAGCTGCATGGCACAAAATGCTCCAGCGCTCCCACCGCATCTTCCATACAGTATAACGGTACGTACTCCTCTCCGCCGGAACGCTTTGCCTTGCGGTTTCTCCATTCCGCCTCAAACTCCTGGATATGCGCACTGTCCCGGAGCATAATGTTACAAAGGTCAACCGTTGCCTTGGTTGTAAAAACCTGCCCCCGAAATCCCTTGGCATACATCAGAGGGATTAAACCGGAGTGGTCAATATGGGCATGCGTCAGGAAAATATAATCAATCTCCGCCTCACTGAAGGGCAGGGCCTGATTCTCGTACACATCCAATCCCTGTTCCATACCGCAATCCACCAGCATATTCTTACCACATGCCTGAATACAGTGGCAGCTTCCCGTCACCTCATGGTCTGCACCAATAAATGATAGCTTCATATGAAGCACCCCCTTTTTACTTTCTAATTATATCAATGCCGAAGCAGCTTAAACTTCCTTGCAAGCCGCACAAGCAGACGCCCCTTTGGAAATGCCATGAGCTGCTCCTCAGTAAAACCGCTGACCTTCATCAACACAATAAAATATACTATCACGGAGACTGCGACAGAGACAGCCAGCGAAAGCGTTATGCTATGCACCAGAAAATACATTCCGTGATAGGCTAAAAATGTGACAATTCCCATAATCAGCGCCGCAACTGCCGGCATAAGAAAGGTCTGCTTTATCTCTTGGCGATATCCCAGATATTTGTACACTGCCTTAGCATTTAACAGGCACATCATCACAGTGTATACAACCGTTGACGCCATAATTGCATATAGCTTCCAATTAGTAAAATACAACAGCGGAACCAAAAAAATTAAGTGCACCACCAACGCCACTGCCGCATGCTTCATGGGGATATTCACCTTGCCAATCCCCTGCAGTACACCGTTTGTCACCGTAGACACGCCATAAAAAACCACTGTCACCACACCCACGGAAAGCAGCCTGTGCGCCACATCCGAAGTACCAGGAAACAAAAGCTCCATAATCGGCTGTGCCAATACACCCATTCCCACCGCTGCCGGAATGGAAATCATCATTGTAAACCGGATTGCCTGGGCAACCCGTCCGCAGGCGTCCTCTTTATTTCCCAGCTCATATGCACCGGAGATACCCGGTATCATGGCAGAGGACACCGCTGATGCCAGCGCAATGGGTACATTTACAAGCACCGTATACTTTCTGGAATAAATGCCGTAAAGAGAAGCCGCCATATCCTTCAACATATGCTTTGCGCCCATAATCTTGAAAAAAACTGTCTGATCCAGCACCGTACTGATGTTATAGATTGCAGTACTCAAGATAACCGGCGTCACCATCAGCAATATCATTTTAAATATGTTTTTGTAGGTATCCGGCTGCTTTTCATCCGCCTGCCGCTTCTCCTTTATGGAACGGTATCTTTTGCCATAGACTGCCAGCATGACAGCAAAGCCTGCCAGCACGCCTGCTCCGGTACCCATGGCTCCGCCTGCCGCACCATACATGGGAAGCACCGTAGGGTCAGCCGCCTCCACAAAAGGTCTTGTCAGAATATATGCCGCCCCTACACTGACAACCGCATTCAGCACCTGTTCCACAATCTGTGAAACGGATGTGGGCACCATCGTATCATATGCCTGCATATAACCCCGAAACACGCTCAAGAGTCCGGAAAAAAAGATAGTCGGGGCAAATATCCTGAGTGCCGGTACGGACTGCTCCACATCCACAATATAAGGTGCAAAAATAAAGGTCAACACTGCAGCGATTCCTCCCACAATGACTACATATAAAATGGAGCAAATAAATATTCTGTATGCATTATTATATTCTTTTAAAACCAGCTTCGCAGAAATAATCTTAGAAACTGCCATGGGAATACTGTATGAGGAAATCAATAAAATAATGGCATAGATATTATATGCAGCCGCATAATAACCATTTCCTAAATCTCCGATAATTCTGGTCAACGGCACACCATAAATCAATCCGATAATTCTGGTCAGCAGGCCTGCCGCCGCAAGGATGGCCGCCTGCATAACAAAGCTGCCATTTTTCTTTTTCTCTTCCATGTTCCTATCCTCAAATCCGTTTCTCTTATCTTATAGGAGCCGGCTGCTACAAAGCAGCTTTTAATGCCGGCCGCTACCTATCTGGACAAAATTTCTGCCCCCGTCTCCGTCACCACCAGCGTATATTCCCACTGTGCCGATGGCATACCATCCTTTGTGCGCACCGTCCAACCGTCCTGCTCGTCGGTGACCACATCTGCTTTTCCCATATTTACCATAGGCTCAATCGTAAATGTCATGCCCGGCACCAGCAGATAATCTGTCCCCCTGGTTCCGATATGGCTGACCCATGGATCCTCATGAAAATCAACGCCTACACCGTGACCGCCGATTTCCCTAACAATCGTATATCCATGCTCCGTGGCGTGCTTGTTAATCACATAACCGATATCACCTAAAAATCCATACGGCTTCACCTCAGCAAAGCCTAATTCCAGACATTCCCGTGCGACCTCCACCAGCCTTTTCTTCTCCTCAGACACATCACCGATACAATACATTCTCGATGCATCCCCGTAAAAGCCCTCATAGATAGTGGTGGCATCAATGTTAATAATATCCCCGCTTTTCAAGATACGATTATCATCTGGAATCCCATGGCAGACCACCTCGTCAATGGAGGTACACACGCTCTTTGAAAATCCTTCATAATTAAGCGGTGCAGGAATCCCTCCCAGCTTGAGCGTATACTCATGCAAAAGCCGGTTAATTTCTCCGGTACTAATCCCCTCTTTTACATATGGCTCTACATAATCCAGTATCCTTGTGTTAATCTCTCCTGCTCTGCGGATACCTTCAATCTGTACCGGAGTCTTAATCATATCATGGTCAGGAACTAAATGCCCCTGTAGCGCATAGCCTCTCACCTTCTCGTCAAAATTCATGTGGCAGATTTTGTATTTTCGCCCGCTTCCGCACCAGCATGCATCATTACGACCTAACTTCATCACTTTTCCCTTCACTTTCTATCTCTATTATTAGCAAACTACCTGTCCATCAAACATTTTTAATACATATATGCTGATTCTCCGGCAATTCATAAAGAAAGGACCGCCACAATGTGACAGCCCCTCACAGCACATATACCATACTGTTTCATTTTTGCCAGAGGCTACATCGCTCGCACATGATATTTGTTCTCAAAATCAGCATCCGACATCTTCAATATACAAATTCCCTGAATCAATCCAAACAGTGCCGGAATCCCTGTAGTACAAAGTACGACACAGGCAATCCCCAATCCGATTTTGTTCAGATAAAAAAACTGAACTCCTGCCCAGCCAAAAACAATTGCCAGAATACCCGCTACCAAACGGCTTCTGGATATTTCGCCAGTATTTGTATTACCCATATTTACGTTCAGATTCGTAAGCGGTGTTCCAATCGGAATATTGGTAGAATTACCGCCGGTCACATAAATATTCTGAATCACCTGTGTTCCGCCGTTCGATGTCTGGTAACTCTGCTGGCTAATCCCGGTATAGCCCTCCGGCTCTCTCTTAATCGGCGCACCACAATAGCTGCACACAATCTCGTCCGGACCATAATCCCCGCCACAATTTGGGCACTCTCCAACAGTCATATAAACTCACCTACCCCTCAAAAACACAAATATGTAATCCGATGTATTCTTCATTCTCATACATCAGTGGAATCTTCAAACCTTCTACATCACTCTTAATCGTCACATTAGCGCCTAAGACAGCCATCGGCGGTGTAATATCTATCAAAACTCCCTGGGTAGAAAATACGGTAGCCGTATTCCCAAGTATCATATTACTAAGCTCATTTAACGCCGAACATGCCATCTCGTCCAACGTTTCCACCGGCATTCCACACATCATTTTACTTGCTATCGCCTTCGCTTTATCCTCCTCAAGCGCCAGCACAACCTGTCCCCGCATGGCACCTGTAATACCTACCTGTATCGTATATGTAAGATTCGGAAATACAAAATTATGAATCATCGGCTTACCTACGACCAGCTTCATCTGAGCAACATTTTCAACCACACTCATGCTAGCCTGTAAAAATGGATTAATATGTTTTACATCAATACCCTTTTTCATAAGTTGAACCCCTTTAACATAATCTAAAAATATTATACATTACAATTTGTTGATTATCAATGGTTTTTCAATAAAATCCAAAAAGTCTTTTTCATCCAAAACCCTTGCCAGATAGAAACCCTGTATATAGTCCACATTCAGTTTTTTCATGTGAAGATATTCCGTCTCATTCTCTACTCCCTTAGCAACCACCTTCATTCCAAGCTGCTTTGCCATTTTCAAAACAAAGAACAGTGCGTGCTCCGCTTTTTCATTTTCAGCATCCATATGTACCAAATCCCTGTCCAGCTTTACATGGCGGATGGGCCATTCCATGATGGATTCTAAGTTTGCATACCCCTTTCCGTAATCATCCAGGGAAAATGTGCTGCCAAACCCAATCACCGACTCCATATTTTTCATCATTACAGCATCCTTTAACTGCTCTGCCCTCTCACGGATTTCCAAATCTATATAAGCCGGGGCTATCTGATATTCTTCCATCCCGGCCAAGAGCTCTGCTGCCATGCCCTCGCTGGCACACTGCACGCCCGACAGGTTTATATGCATTTTTTCCAGATATGTCCCCAACAGGTTATGCTCCCTGACAAAAGAAAAAATCTTTTTGAATATCAACTCTCCCAACTGTAAGACCAGGCCCGTATCATCTGCAATAGAAATTACCATGGAGGACGGTATGACCTGTCCGTTTTCATCATGCAGCCGTATCAATGCCTCTGCGCTGTCAAAGGTCCCTGTTTTCATATTGTAAATAGGCTGGTAACACATCTGTATATTGCCCTCTGAAATCGCCTGCTCTATGACATGACGCACATGATTTTGCCTGCGCAGCTGGGAAAAATGTTCTTCCTCTATTAACATGTAGCTCTGCCCGCTGTCCACAAGCTCCTCCATATATTTTTTCATCACAGAAAACAGCTCTGCGTAATCGTAGTGCTTTGCCTGCACCGGAATCTCCAAAACATAAGACGGCACCTTAATGTGGGCATCCAGAACTGTAAAATCCTCTCTAATTTTATATCGGATGATGCTGCGGTAATTTTTGTATTCATTTTCCCCGCCTGTAAATACACATGCGATCTCATATGCATCAATTAGAAATACTTTGCCCTCGTATACGCTGGAAAGGGAAGCTGCAACATTTTTAAACAGCTCCCGCCCATTTTCAAAGCCAAAGGTCGTATTTATCGTCTTAAAATCATCAAACCCAATATACAGCACATAAGCCGATTTCTCGTCCTCCACCAAATCCTTCAAATAATACTCAAACGCATCCTGATTAAAGATACCTGTTGATTTGTCAATATGTTCAACCGCATTTTTCATGTTCATGTATATATATACGGCAATCAGGGAAAAAGACAGGCTTGCAACCCGCACAAAGAGATTCATAACTTCCATAATAATCATCAGTAAAAACAGCACAACCGCCATACGCGCTGATTTTCTGAGCTCGCTTCTCATCCCTGATTTTTTGTAATACATCAAAAACAAAATCATCAAAATATAGTAAACACAGATGCCATATGCAATCCAGGACGCCGTATCTTCAAAGAACAGATTGCCCTCGACCAGCCGGTAACGCACAGGCGCCAGAAAAATAAAACAAATACCATAATATGTCGGCAATATACACAGCGGAAACAGCCTGTATACCTTGCGCTTTTCTCCGATGATATCCACCTCTATATAAAGAAATGCCAGGCAGATAGAGACTGCCAGGGATGACAAATACATTCTGCAGCCCATTTCATATACATTCTGGGAATACACTGTATCACCAGTTATGGCAATGGTTGAAATCATATCTATAACAATGCTCAAAAACATAGCCGCCAACATGAGCATAAACATCTTGTCAGAAAACGAGCGAAGCATTCTCTTTGAGAGCACTATGATAATCAGCATGCTCAGTATTATCAATCCGCATATTTGAAATGTAATATGATTCAAAGCTTCACCCCCCAGCCTGGCAGCATATTCAATATTTTCCTAACTCTGCAGCTTAATTCTGGTATTGTTGTCTACAATTTTTATGAATTCCTCTTCGCATACAGGTTTGGAAAAATAATATCCCTGCAGATAATCCACACCAATATTTTCAAGATAGACAGCCTGCTCCATGGTTTCTACGCCTTCTGCGACAATCTTAATTTGCATGTGCTTTAACATCTCTACAGAGGTTTCCAAAAGCACCCTTGTCTTTTCTTTTTTAAAGCTGTCCCATACGAGCAGCTTATCCAGCTTCACCAGATAAAAAGGCATTCTGACCACATAATCCAGATTGGAATAGCCTGAGCCATAATCATCCAAGGAAAATGACACGCCTAACTGAAGCAGGCGCTGCATATTTTTCATCAGTATTTTTTCGGATTTAATTGCCGCTGTCTCTGTAATTTCCAGATTAATAAAACCAGGAGAAATGCTATACTCCTTCATAATGGAAACCAGCTCACTGGCAAGACCCTTTTGCATGCACTGTACTGTAGAAAGATTGATTTCAATGTAACTGAAGCCCCTCTCCTCCAAAGACTGTTCCTTGATAAAACGGCACACATTTTCAAACACTGCATGGCCTAAAGTTAATATGTACCCTCTCCGCTCTGCAATCGGTATGAACAATTCCGGCGACATGAATTTCCCATTCAAATCCTTAATACGAATCAACGCCTCCGCCGTTGTAAAACGCTGCTTTGCTGTAGCATAAATAGGCTGATAATAAACCATAATCTCATCGTTTAAGATTGCCTGTTTCAACGACAAAACAACAAAATCCTCCTCATTTTTCTCATCCAGCACATATTCATCAAGTATATGTAATACATCCCCCGACAGGGTACACAAATGCTTCAGATAGAACCTGAAATCCTGCAAAAAGGACTCCATATCTGCATAATTCTCCAGAGAGGGTATCATACCATATCTGACGCTCTCAGGTGAAATACCCGCATATCTTTCAGATAGCCCATGTATAATCGCCAACACTGCTGAGAAAAGCGCTTCCTCTTTTTCCACAGCTTTTACAACACAAACAAACTCACCGGAATCCAAACGAAATACCTTTCCTATATGGAGTTTTTGCGTCTGCTGGGCAATTTCAGCCAAAAGATTATTAAAGTCTGACACCCCTAGCTTTTTCTTAATATAATCTGCCTCGGGTATGGAGATAATCAGCAGAGGCATCCCAGTTTTGTTTTGAAACAAGCGCTGCCCCCATTTACGGAAGGCGTGCTCATTTAATGCGCCTGAATCTGAATCCACATAATCATCCGGGTTCTCCATTTCCAAAAACATAAAAAGTAATGCCAGCGCCATCGCAAAAGATAAAAACTCCACCCTGGAAAATAATAGAACCAAAACCACAGTAATCAGAATCATCAGCGTAAACGTGATGACAGATATGACGTACCGCCGCTCTATGTGCTTTCGGTGCTTCAAAACCAGCAAAATGCACAGAAACAGATAGAGCATCAGCATCCCATAAGCAAGCCTTACATATCCGCCGTAAAAATACAAAATTTCATCCTTTTTCCCTATTTGAATGCGCAGAAAAAATCCAGCAAAAAAAAACAACAGCAAAAAGCTCACATTTGCCATCACTGCGGTACGGTTTTTCTTCTCCCTTCCCACTATGGCCACCTTCGCATAATTCAGGGCAAAAAAAGCAACACACACCATGCAAAGCAGATAAATTCTGCCGGACCACAATGTAAGCCTTTCACTCATTAACTGATTATCCCACAACGCCATAAGGTAAACAGATATCATATTTGCAAGAATTGCTGCGAGAATACTCGTCATCAGATAGGAAAACGCCCTGTCCGTATCAAACAATAATTTAGTTTTAGCGCAAAACAAAACAGCAATCATGATGGTTAATACCATGCCTGCCTGCTGAAAATATATATTTACCATAAAAACCTTATCTCCGCAAAAAGGAGCTTAATCCGCAGTCCCTATACTTCATGCCTCTGCACTCCATTTCAATCCATGCTATTATACACCAGTTTGTGTGCAGTTACAAGGATAAGCATGACACAAAATGTATAGTTGTATAGTACAAAATGACATAACCGAAATGCAAGCCTGCTTAAAAATTTACGGTTTTACTTCCGTTTGCTCACATTCTTCCTGCGCGCTGTTCAATGCCTCCAACTGTGTTGACAGCATTTCATCATTTTCTAACTGCTCATCCTCCATCGCCGCAGCCTTCATTAACGCAAAAGTCACTATCATTACAAAAAGAGCAAATAATGCCAGAATAATATACAAAAGCTCCATAAAGCCACCTTCCATCCATATGCTTAAGCATTTATTTATAATATTGATATTATTCCTGATTATTTGTAATCTAAACCGTTTTCTATATAATTATTCGGAAAGCCTTAAACTCAATTCATACTGAAAGCTATCCAGTGCATTATTATTCATGTCCACCGCCTCTGCAATATCATAGTCCTCCAAAATATCATTCTTAATCGCAACAATGCGGTTTTCTCTGCCCTGCCGCAATATCTCAATTGCATAAGCGCCCATCAGGGAGCCATACATTCTATCCTTTGCCGTCGGCTGACCGCCCCTTTGAATATAGCCCAAAACAGAAACTCTGGACTCCACACCGGTCTTTTCCTGTATCATTCCTGCCAGCTCCGGCGCATCAATGACGCCTTCCGCAACAACGATTAAATAGCTGTTTCTGTCATCCGTATGGTGTTTTTTTACAGCATCCGTAATTTTGTCAAAATCGCCATCCCATTTTTCCGGCAGTATAATCGCATCCGCTGATGTGGCCATACCCGCCCACAATGCAATATAGCCACGCTTTCTGCCCATAACCTCCACTACGCTACAGCGTCCATGGGATACGGAAGAATCCCGGATACGGTCAATCGCCTCTGTGGCGGTATTGGCAGCAGTGTCAAAGCCAAGTGTATATTCCGTGCAGGCCACATCCCGGTCAATGGTTCCTGGAATACATACAATATTAATGCCTTCACGCTGAAACTGAACAGCGCCACGCAATGTGCCGTCCCCTCCAATCGCCACCACTGCATCCACATGATGCTTCCGCAGATTATCCGCTGCCTGCGACCTGTACTCTGGCTGCAAAAAACGCTCACTCCTGCTGGTAAAGAGCATTGTTCCTCCCTGATTATTAATATTTCTCACGTCCTCCAAGGTCAACGAAATCGTCTCCCAGTCAATTAAACCATCATATCCCCGCAGGACACCTACTACTTCCATGTCAAACTGAGCAGCACTGAATACCACTGCCCGGATTGCAGAATTCATCCCCGGTGCATCCCCGCCGCTGGTTAATACTGCTATTTTTTTTATCACCTGCATTTCAAACTTCTCCTCGCATAAAAATATTGCCGCTATGCATGCTAAAAAGGCAGCATTACAGCTACCTTTTAACATTTCCTCATCCAATTGTCAAACTACAAAGAGATTACTGCTGGCTGTCATCAAGATTGATATTTTCCGGCGTAAATGTAACAGCATCCAGCTTCAAAGCGAGCTTTGACAATCTTTCATAGTAATCCATATGCG
>CAMWOF010000063.1 GCA_947175805.1 uncultured Clostridiaceae bacterium | reverse complement strand
GGCAAAGCGTTTGCAGCTTCAGGAGCGGATTGGCACGGATATTGCAGAAATTATGCAGCTTGCAACCGGCTCGGAGGACGTGGCAGTGCTGATTGAGGGCAGCCATAGCTGCATGACGGCGCGGGGTATCAGTAAGCCGGGAGCAAAGACTGTGACACAGACCCTCCGGGGAAGGTTTCAGACGGACGGCGGTTTGCAGAGCCGCCTGCTGATGGGACTGTGACAGCATAGTTTGGGGGAGCCCCAATAAAATTATAAAAACGAAACAGGAGCAGAAAATAAAATGGGAAAATATTTTGGAACAGACGGCTTTCGTGGGGAAGCCAATGTTGATTTGACTGTACAACATGCCTTCCAAGTGGGGCGCTTTTTGGGATATTATTACGGACAAAACCATAAGGATGGCAGGGCGCGGGTGGTTATTGGCAAGGACACCAGGCGATCCAGCTATATGTTTGAGTATTCCTTGGTGGCGGGTCTCACTGCTTCCGGAGCGGATGCATACCTGATGCATGTGACGCCAACACCTTCCGTATCCTATATCGTGCGGGTGGATGAGTTTGACTGCGGGATTATGATATCCGCCAGCCATAATCCTTTCTATGATAACGGAATTAAGATTATTAACGGTCAGGGCTATAAGCTGGAGGCAGAGGTTGAAGAGAAGATAGAGGCATATATTGATGGTACCTGGGGTGAAGTGCCGCTTGCAAAGCGGGAGAATATCGGGCGGACGGTGGATTATGCCATGGGCAGAAACCGTTATATCGGATATCTGATGACGCTGCCTACCAGGGCGTTTAAAAATGTGCGGGTCGGTATTGACTGTGCAAACGGTGCGGCATCCACGGTTGCCAAGGCGGTATTTGAGGCGCTTGGCGCAAAGACCTATGTTATCCACAATGACCCGGACGGGACGAACATAAACGAGGGCTGTGGTTCTACCCATATAGAAGATTTGCAGAGGTTTGTGCTGGAAAAAGAGCTGGATATTGGCTTTGCCTATGACGGGGATGCAGACCGCTGTATGGCGGTGGACGAAAAAGGGCAGTTGATTGACGGTGACAAAATTCTTTATCTGTGTGGCAGATACCTGGCAGGGAAGGGAGAACTGCCGGGCAATACTGTTGTGACAACGGTGATGTCTAATCTGGGGCTTTATAAGGCCTTTGATAAAAAGGGTATTTCCTACGAAAAGACAGCAGTGGGAGATAAATATGTATTTGAAAACATGATGGAGCACGGCTATGCCTTAGGCGGCGAGCAGTCTGGGCATATCATTTTTAGCAAATATGCAACAACTGGCGATGGTGTGCTCACCTCCCTGATGGTGATGGAGGTCATGCTGGAGAGCAAGAGAAGGATATCGGAGCTGTTTAACAGCCTTCACATATATCCGCAGCTTCTTCAGAATCTTCGAGTGAAGAGCAAGCCTGCGGCAAAGGCGGATCCTGACGTGATGGCAGTAGTGCAGCAGGTAGAGCAGGAGCTTGGTACGGATGGGCGTATCCTCATTCGGGAGAGCGGCACAGAGCCGTTAATCCGTGTTATGGTCGAGGCTGCCACAGATGAACTCTGTGAAAAATACGTTGCCATGGTCATTGATAAATTAAAAGAAAAAGGGCATGAGGAAAGTTAAGATTTATAAGCAGATGATATTCTGCGAAAGGTAGAAGTAATTTCCGGCTGTAGCAGCGGTGTAAAGGTAAAAAGCCGTAGCTGCAGCCGGTATTTTTTGTTTTCTATTTTCGGACAAGATTAAGCGCCTGGTTGTATACTTCGATTTCTACATCGGTGTGGTCGCCGCCGTACTCCCCGTCCAAGTCCCAAGGAATCGCCTCTTCTGCATGAAATTCGATATGGTCAGTTTTGAAGGTGGTGATATGTTTTTCATTCTCTGAATTCATGAGAATGGATGTCAGGATGGACTGCAGCTCTAATGGTGACTGGGGATAGGAAATCAATACTACCTCAAATAATCCATCGTCAAACTCCACATCCTTTGTGCCGATGGCGCGAAAGCCGCCTACGGAAAGAGAGTTACAGACCATGGCAAAGATGTAATCGCCGGTCAGCTTCTGTCCGTTGGCAGTAATGGTGACATGGTAGGACTTTAAGGAGGTAATGGTTTTGACTGCCTCCATAATATAGGCGGTATGCCCAAGAATATTTTTTAATTCCTGGGGCGTGGAATATGCCACATCCGTAAATGCGCCAAAAGAAGCAATGTATACAAAGTAATCTTGATGCATATCGGATTTGAGTGCGCCGATGTCAATCGGGTTGGGCATATATTTTACAGCTCTTCGGGCTGCTCTGACTGGATCCTTGGGAATCCCCAGGCTTTTTGCAAAGTCGTTGGTGGTTCCGCAGGGAATGTAGCCCAGAGGGGTGGTGATATTGCCGGATATCATTCCGGTAACGGTCTGATCTAAAGTGCCGTCTCCACCGGCGCACACAATTAAGTCGAAGTCATTTCCCTGGGAAATCACGATATTTTTGATATCATCCTTCTCGATGGACGGTCTGACGGTAACCTCATATTCATGGGTTGTAAATGTCTCGATAATCTCAAACAAACAGGATTTGATTGTTGTACGCCCTGCCGTAGGATTCACAATGAAAAGCAATTGTTTCATTCCTGCCCCCTCCTCTTATGTCGGATGCTCTGTAATCGCCGACTATTATAATTTTCATATTACGCCTGACACTACCCTATCTGGCTATTATCACCAAGTATAAACATATAAAATGCGAAATTCAATTAATTTTTTCTTAAAATCATTGTAAAGGTGTAATATGTAGTTCCAAATTCATTGTATTTTGTGGAATTTTATGGTATTCTGATTGTGATTATCCACGCCCGAAAGGAAATTACCTATGAGGTACAAAGGAGTAAGGAAAAGCTTCATAATCATATTTGTAATCACGGCGGCGGTTATTCTGTTTGGCGCAGGCATGCATGCCAGAGGAGAGAGCCGGACGGGGACGGTAACCGCTTCTGTGCTTAACGTGCGCACGGGACCGGGTACGAACTATACGGTGGCAGGGAAGCTTTCCATGGGAAGCACAGTTACGATTCTTGCGGATGCGGGGAATGGCTGGTATCAGATTTCCTATGTCTCTGCGGGGAGTACAGTGGAGGGTTATGTGAGCCAGACTTATATTTCTGTTAGCGGAACGGATAGCTCCACTACAGAAGGGACAGAGAGCGATGCAGCTAACTTTGAGGCGGAGCTTTCTGCACAGGGTTTTCCCGAAAGCTATAAAACCTATTTGCGCAAATTACATCAAAGCTATCCAAACTGGCGGTTTGTAGCAGTTAAGACCGGCCTGGATTGGAATACCGTCATCCAAAATGAAAAAAATGTGCAGGGCAGTATTAAAAATACTGTGCAGGGAACTTCCTCTGCACCTCATTATAACTGGCGTTCCACGGAGGTAGGGTATAACTGGGCAACAGATACATGGTCCGTCTATGACGGTTCAAACTGGTATGCAGCTTCTAAGGAGCTGATTGCTTATTATATGGATCCGAGGAATTGCCTGGATGCGAATTATATTTTTGAATTTGAGAGTCTGAATTATGTGGAGGGCGGACAGAGTATACAGGGTGTGGAGTCCCTGTTATCTGGCAGTTTTATGGCAAATTCAGTGCCGGCAGGCAGCAAGGTTACCTATTCGCAGATTATGATGAATGCGGGTGTAGCAAGTGGTGTCAGTCCCTATCATATCGCTTCCAGGATTAAGCAGGAGGTGGGAAATACCATTGGCACAGTCACCAGCGGAAAAAATAAGACTTATCCGGGTATCTACAATTTCTACAATATTGGCGCCTATGACAGCGCAGCCGGAGATGCAGCTTTGAACGGTTTAAAATGGGCAGCTGCCAGCGGCAGCTATGGCCGTCCGTGGACTACTGCAGAAAAGTCCATTGTGGGAGGTGCGGGTTACATCGGCGCCAGCTATATCAACAAAGGGCAAAACACACTCTACTTTGAAAAATTTAATGTGGTAAATACCATAAGCGGCTTGTATAAGCATCAGTACCAGACAAATGTACAGGCGCCTTCGGTGGAGGGCTATCGGATTGCCACGGCATATGCAAATGCAGGGATGAAAAATGGCACCATCACCTTCAATATTCCGGTTTATGAAAATATGCCGGATACTCGGTGTGTAAAGCCGGCAGATAGCGGTAATCCTAATAACTGGTTAAAGACATTAACCGTTTCGGGCTATACTCTTACTCCTACTTTTGCTGTAAACGAGACGAATGATTATCAATTGATTGTGGGAGCGGATGTAAGCAGTATCCGCGTGAATGCCGCACCGGTAAATGCAAAGGCGGGAGTCAGCGGTGCGGGTACGGTAAAACTGGAAATGGGAATGAATAATATAGACATTAAGGTAACTGCACAGAATGGGAATATGCGCACTTATCATATTACCGTAGTGCGGGGCAGTGCTGCTGGAGGAACAGGCCAGCAGATGCCGGAGCAGAATCCGCAGACGGGGAATATAGCTTATTCCGGCAGTTATACGGTAGATTCCGGCATTTGTACGGGGGTTGCCACAAAGACAAATGTGAGTACATTTATTTCATCTTTGGGAGCCGGCGCAGGCTCAACAGTCAAAATCTGCAAGGCAGACGGCATAACGCCGGTGACAGCTAATGTTGGAACCGGGGATGTGGTTGTGGTGACGAATGGCAGCACCAGGCAGCAGTTTACTGTGATTATCTACGGCGATGTTAATGGGGATGGTGACATTACGGCTCTGGATTTGCTGAAGGTGCAGAAGCATATTACGAAGACGGCAATGCTTACCGGTGCCTCTTTACAGGCGGCAAATGTCAAGCGGAGCGGAAACAGTGTCTCTGCACTGGATTTGCTGAAAATACAAAAGCATATTATCGGCGCAGCGAAGATTGTACAGTAGGTAAATAAAAGGTATGGAGGAAAACAGATGAAAAGACAGAACAGGTTTTTGGGCATATTATTGATTGTAGCGTTGGTTATCAGTTTATTTCCCGGTGTGCGTGCTGAGGCAGCCTCTGCAAACGTGACCATCGCATTGTCCTCCAGTTCTATACAGGAGGGTGGCAGCCTGACGGTGACGGTCACAGTCAAATGTGCCGACGCCATTGGGTCTTATTCCATGGCGGTTACCTATGACAGCAGTGTGATTGAATATACCGGCGGCTCTGGAAGCGGCGGCGGCGGCACGGTCAATATTGCAGGTTACGGTGATGGCTCTGCCAAGTCCTTAAAGGCGTCCTTAAAGTTCAAGGCGGTGGGCAGCGGAAGCACTACGATTTCTACAACGGGCGGTGAGGCATACACATGGGATGAGAACGCTGCAGAATTAAAGCATGCAGGTGCGAAGGTTACGGTAGAAGCACAGGCAACGGCATCCACGGACAATGCTTTAGCTTCCTTAAGCGTTTCGCCGGGTAAATTGTCCCCGGCATTTTCACCGGATGTCACCCGCTATACTGTCAGCGTAGATGAAAATGTGGATGAACTTGTGGTAAGTGCTGCGCCTCATGATGCAAAGGCATCCGTATCAGTATCAGGTAATAAGAAACTGAAGGCAGGAGATAATAATGTTAAGGTGACCGTGACGGCAGAATCCGGGGATAAGAAGACCTATACGATAATCTGTACAAAAAAGGCGGGAGCGGCACAGAATACAACTGAGCAGGAGAAAACGGAAAATACGACAGCGTCAGAGGCATCCTCTGAGAATGCCTCTGAAAACACAGAGCAGACAGAAGTGCCGGAAGAGACAATTACGGTACTAATTGACGGTGTGACATATACCTTTGCTGATTCTGCAGAGGGATTAGAGCTTCCGGCGGAGTTTACACAGACAGCCTCCGTTTATAAGGAGCAGGAAATTTTGGCATTTACAGGCCCGGGAGAGGCGATTATGCTGGTATGCCTGTTAGATGCTTCTGGTACGCCGACTTGGTTTATGTATGATGAGCTGACTGGTGGATTTCTGGCATACAGAGAAATGCAGACGGCAGGAAGCAGGCTGTTTGTGTTGAAGGCAGATGACAGCGTTGAGATTCCGGCAGGATATAGAAGCGTGGAGATGGATTTAAACGGTGTGATAATCCCTGGCTTTATCAATGAAAGCAGCACAGAGATAATTCTTGTATATGCAAAAAAGCTGAATGGCGAAGAAGGGCTGTATTACTATGATACGATAGAGGGCGGGTTTATTCGCTATATCGCTCAGGAGACGGATTCTGAGGACGAACCTGTCATTGAGGCATCCGTAGAGCCTGTAGAAGAGGCAGGTACACCGGCAGGGGCGAAGATTCCTTACGAAACCTTGAAGCTTATCAGTATGTGCTCATTGCTTGCAGCGTTATTTTTGTTGTTTGTGTGGACCATTACCCTGGGTAAAAATATTTCCCTGAAAAAAACATTACGGGAAAATGAGCAGGAAACTGTTAAGGCAGAAGGGATAAAGCATATGGATACGGAAGTAGCAGGGATTGATAATGCATCTGCAGATATACAAAAGGACGGCGCCTCGGCAAATACACCGGATGACAAGCCGGGTATGGCAGCCGGGAAAGACACTGATGAAAAAGGAAATGATTTGGAGGAGAAAGCTGCGGCACTGGTGTCTAAGCTGGCGCTTGACCAGCAGTCTGCGGAGGAAAAAACCAAATTATCCAGGGATACTGCGCCTGTTCCGACAATTCAGATTGATGATGAAGATCATTCCTCATAGGAATGTTTTAGACAGATATTTTATTGTGGCGTGTTTGACATAAGTGATAGGAGCATTTATTATCGGAGGAGCGCCCGCCAGAAAGGACGGATTGCATGGACACAAGAAAACGCTTAGGTATACTTGGAGGCATGGGTTCAGAGGCAACACAGGTGTTTTTTAAACGTATCATTGACCAGACAAAGGTGGAGAGTGACAGGGAGCATTTAGATATCCTTATTTACAATCACGCATCTCTGCCAGACCGCACAGAATACATTTTGAATGGCAGGCAGCAGGAACTATGGGACATTATTTCCCAGGATATGCGGATGCTGCTTGAAATGCACAGTGATTATATTGCAATTCCATGCAATACTTGTCATTATTTTGCAGATAATATTACTGGGGAAATTGGTGACAGTTTTGTGAATATGATTACAGAGGCGGCTGCCTATGCCCATAAAATGGGGCATAAGACCGTGGGCGTTATGGGCACCACGGGAACGCTGAAGTCTGATTTGTACCGGAATGCATTAGAAAAATACGGAATGGAGACGGTATATCCGTCTGAGGAGATGCAGGCATGGGTTATGCGGATCATTTATGACCAGATTAAAAAGGGAGACAAGGGAAGCCTGTCCGATTTTGAGCGGGTGGTGGAGGAGCTGCGAGGCAGAGGCTGCGATGCGGTTTTGCTGGCTTGTACGGAATTATCTGTGTTCCGTGAAAATTATATGCTGACAGATACATTTTTTATTGATGCACTGGATGTGCTGGCAAGGAGCTGCATTGTTGCCTGCGGAGGGACTTTAAGAAATATGTAGGTGTAAGGGCGATGAAGGAATATAAAAAGGATTATAATCAATACAAAAAGTTAATAATGTTTCTGACCGGTGCACTGAATGTGACAATGCATGGATTCTTTTTCGGATATACATGGTTTGTGTATTACAGTAAAAAGATTATTGAGCCATTCTGGGAGCGGGGAAATTATGTCATGATTTTGGTCTATGTGGTAATCTTCCTGCTTTTTGCCAGGGTGTTTGGCGCATTGAAGGTAGGTTATCTGCGAACCGTAGACGTAACCTTTTCCCAAGTTCTGGCAGTCATCTGCACCAATGTGGTGACCTATCTTCAGATGACACTGGTGAACCGTTGGTTCATGGACTTTAAACCGATACTGGCTATGAGCGTGATTCAAATCATAAATGGGTTTCTGTGGGTATGGATTTCAAGGTGCATATACAGAAAGCTGTATCCGCCTCACCAGATGATTGTAGTTTATGGGCAGTATGACTATGAGGATATGCTGGAAAAAATGGAGCGCAGAAGGGATAAGTTCCATGTACGCGCTTCTATCAACATTTCAGAAGGCATGGATAAAATTAAAGAGGTCATTGTAAAGTACGAGTCGGTCATTTTGTATGACCTGCCTGCGGAGCAGAGGAACATTATCCTGAAGCATTGCTTTAAACACGCCATACGCGTGTATGTAACGCCGAAGATTTCAGATATTATCCTAAACGGCACGGATACCATCCACCTGTTTGACACGCCGCTTTTACTGGCGAGGAACAACGGGCTGGATTTCCAGCAAAAGATTACAAAGCGTCTTCTGGATTTAGTCATTGCCCTGCCGATGTTGCTGATTACGCTGCCGTTTTTCCTGGTGGTCGCACTGTTAATTCATCTTTATGACGGCGGTCCGGTATTTTATAAACAGGAAAGGTTGACATTTGGCAGCAGACATTTTATGATTTATAAGTTTAGAAGTATGCGCATGGATTCTGAACAGGATGGGGCAAGGCTGGCGATGAAGGACGATGACAGAATTACCCCGGTAGGACGTTTTTTGCGGAAGACCCATTTGGACGAGCTTCCCCAGCTTTTAAATATTATCAATGGGGATATGTCGATTGTGGGACCGAGGCCGGAGCGGCCGGAAATTGCGGAGCAATATGAACAGAGTATTCCTGAATTTGAATACAGGCTCACGATGAAGGCAGGGCTCACAGGATATGCGCAGGTTTACGGAAAATATAATACCACGCCTTATGATAAGCTGAAGCTGGATTTATTGTATTTGGAGAATTATTCTATTTTCCTGGATTTGAAGCTGATGCTAATGACCCTCAAGGTGATTTTCCAGAAGGATAACACAGAGGGCGTGAATAAGGATCAGAAAACAGCGCAGAAGTAAGGGTTACGGAGGTTCTGGATGGAACTTGGTACCGTTGGCGCACGGAAAATCGGATATAGGAATTGGAGAAGTAAAGAACTATGTCAAATCAGGTTTTGGTTTCTGTGGTAATGCCGGTATATAACGGCGCCCATTATATTAAGCAGGCAATAGATTCTGCTCTGGAGCAGGAGACACCGTTGGAGGTGCTTGTGATAGATGACCAGTCTACAGATGGGCTTTCCCGGGTGCTTGACGCCTATCGGGGAGACAGCAGGGTAAAATGGCTGCAAAACACAGAGCGTTTAGGCGTTGCCGGCAGCCGCAACCGGGGTGTCCGGGAAGCGTCAGGCAAATATATTGCCTTTTTGGATGCAGATGACTGGTGGGCAGAGGGAAAGCTGAAGCGTCAGCTTGAAAAAATGAGAGAGACCCAGGCGGTAATGTCTACCACAGGCAGGGAATTGATGAAGCCTTCCGGGAAGCCGGCAGGCAGGCAAATCGGTGTCAGAGAGCGTATCACCTATAAAGAGCTTTTGAAGCATAACAGTATTTCTACGTCCTCAGTGGTGGCTTTGAGAGAAGTAATGCTCCGCTATCCCATGGAGCATGACGACAGCCATGAGGATTATATAACATGGCTGAAGGTGGCGAGGGAGTACGGATGGGTTTTGGGAATTGATGAGCCGATGCTGAAATACAGGCTGAGCGAGGGTTCAAAGTCGAGAAATAAATGGAAATCGGCGGCAATGACCTTTCAAGTATACCGCTACCTGGGATTAAATATGTTCCAGTCCGTAATCTGTTTTATAAGCTATGCGTTTCACGGTGTGATGAAATACTATGGGGCGTCAGGAAAGCGGTAGCGGTACTGGAGAATTATAATTGGAGAAAAAACTATGATAGAACAATTAAAGAACTTTAAGAGATATTCATTTTTGCTGCAGGAGCTGGTAAAAAAGGGAATTAAGCTCAAATACAGGCGTTCCTATCTGGGAATTTTGTGGTCGCTGCTGGAGCCGCTGCTGACAATGACAGTGTTAACGCTGGTGTTCGGAAAGCTTTTGGGACGGGGTAACAGGGATTTTCCTGTCTATGTGTTATCGGGCAGGCTGTTATATTCCTTTTTCAGCTCCTCCACCTCCGCCTGTGTAAAATCTGTGCGGGTCAACGCTGCCATGATTAAAAAGATATACGTGCCGAAATATGTATATCC
>CAMWOF010000062.1 GCA_947175805.1 uncultured Clostridiaceae bacterium | reverse complement strand
ATACAGCATTATACAAGTCATTTGTAAACGCATCATCAAAACTCTTATCCGCCCGCACAAACACCGCAGAGGACATGTCCTCTGCATAAATCAGAAAGAAATGCTCTGTTCCTGTGGGTATCAAACCATTTATCTTATGCTCCAGTGAACAGAGCCGGGCGGAAGCCATTTTGATTTCCCCCTCATATTTATCCTTTAAAACTGCGCCGCCAAACACATCCTCCATCGCGTGTTTCGGGGCGAAAAACAAGCCCCACAGCCCGGAAACTATCCAGACAACGTAGAGGCTTCCAAACAGTAAAATCAAAAATATTCCTCCGAGCTTACTGTTCTTCCCGCCCTCGGCCTGTGTCTTCCCCTGTGTTGAAAAATCATCCTTCTTCATTTTATACTCTCCTCCTTTAACAGTGCGGCATAGACCTCCCGCTTTGATATTCCTCTATCTGCCGCCACCTGCTTCATGGCGCTCTTTTTATCCATGCCTTGGGACAAATACCTTTCCATATGTGCATCCAGGGGCATCTCCATCCAGGCTGCCTCCGCCTCCGCTTTAAGCGCATTTGTGTCCCTGCCCTCAAGCACCAGCACACATTCCCCCTTGGGTGCATTTTCCTTGTAGTAGGCTATCGCCTCCGCAATCGTTGTCCGAAATACCGTCTCATGCTTCTTCGTGAGTTCCCGGCACACTGTAAGCCTCCTGTCCCCCAACGCCTCTAAGAGCAGCGCCAAGGTTTTTTGCAGGCGATGCGGCGCCTCATAGACCACGATAGTTCTTGTCTCCGTCTTCAGCTCCTCTAATATCTCCGCCCGCACTTTTTTATCTGCAGGTAAAAATGCCTCAAAGGCCGCCCGGCTGGTGGGCAGTCCCGATACAACCAGCGCATTTACAAACGCACAGGCGCCAGGCAGGGCAGTCACCGTCACCCCGGCTTCCTGGCACTGCTTTACCAGCTCCTCCCCCGGGTCAGAAATGCCCGGCGTCCCCGCATCTGTAATGAGGGCAATATTTTCCCCCGCCAGCAGCTTTGCAACGAGCACCCGTGCCTTATCATATTTATTAAATTCGTGGTAGCTGGTCATCGGTGTCTGAATCTCAAAATAATTTAACAGCTTGATACTGTTCCTCGTATCCTCCGCCGCAATCAAATCCACCTCTTTAAGAACTCGCACCGCCCGAAAGGTCATATCCTCCAGATTGCCAATGGGTGTAGCGCAAAGATATAATGTTCCCGTCATAATAAATTCCTTCTACAATACACATAATTTCTGCTAAAGGCTTTGCACAATCCCCCAGCATAAGCCAAGCTAAGCTTCCTCGTAGGTCAGTGCAAAAATATCCTCCTGAATCACATAAATGTCGGTAAGGTCGTCCCTGCGTACCGCCATATAATCCCCTGCCCTGCCCAGATAGTAGCCCTCGTTATCACCGGTGGGAAACACCTTCGTACGGTCTGAGAGTTTTTTCGCATAAATACCGGCGTCCTTCTTCGGATAGCAAAGATGCGCCAGCTCATCCAAACTGATAAAACTTCCCTCCGGCACCAGCTCCGCTTCCGGCAAAAAATCCAGCATATGGGTGAAAATATCCAGAGGCTCCTTTGTTGCCTCATAGGTATGCTCAAACTTCTCCCGCCGCATATCATAAACCTCACCCCGGCAGCCAATCATAATGTAGATATCAGGGTCTGATATAATAATGATTCCCGACTCATTTTCCAGGGATTTGATGCGGAGCTTTTTGCCCTGCTCCACAATATCCGTAGAGCGGACATATGCCCAAGGCACCTGCTTTTTCACATACCGGGGAAAGCTGCGGATTTCCTCCTCATGCTCTATGCCGTACTGCCTGGCGTCAATCTGCTCACAGTCCTCAAAGTAGGAGGCTGACATTTTCAGGAAATATTCCATAGTTTCCGAAAGCTCCATGCCTGCCATCTGCACATTGAGAATTGCGGAGGACATCCGCCCGCCGGCACTGCTGGCATCTCCCTTGGCAAGCCCAAACTCCGGTACTAAATAATCCAGAAACTCCAGAGCGCGAACCTGCCTGGTGCCACTGAAAAAATAGAGCCGCTCCTCCTCATGCTCCCGCCAGACAAGCAGAAGAAAACGGCAGTCAAGCTGCTTTAAATATTGCTGATATGACTCTATGCCATCCTCCTTTAACTCCACCCGTTCCAGCCTGGCAGACAATGGCTGATACAGGCTTTCAGAAATCTCTGCCACTACAAAGCCATCTCTCTCAGAGCGGTAGCAGTCTCCAAACCCCGGAATCCCGATATTCTCCTGTCTGACAAAGCCGTATAATTTCTCCTGCATACTTGTCCTCCATATTTATAACTATTCAGCCTCTCCAGTTCATCTGGGCAGAAGCCTGTTCCGAAACCGCTCCTCCTGGCTCCTCCTGCAAGACCTTGTTTGCAAATCTCTGGAAGCTGCGGCTCACATGGGTAAAATGCAATATCAGTTCTCCCTCGCGATGCTCCAACACTTTTGCATACACACCGTTAAAAACCGCCCTGCCATCTTTTCCCGCCGCAAAAACCTCCACATCCACATACATACCAAGCTGCCCGGAGATTTCCTCGTCCTCCGGTTCGGCAAGCTTCACTACCGCCCGCTTTCTTGAAAACTCTGTCAGCTGCGCCGTGACCGGCTCCTCTGCAACAAGCTTTTCCTCCACCCGATAAAGATTAAATAAAATCCAATCCTCCACTGCTGTCAGCGTGTCCACGTCTACCTGTTCAATCCGGCAGCCGTTTTCCCCACCAATTCCGATAACCTCACAGGCAGAAATCGGCTTATGAATCCCCTTGGCAGTAATCGACATACGGTTATGGATTTCCACAGGGCAGTTAAGATCCTCTAATGCCTCCCTCGACACCAGAACCTGCCCGCCTACACTGTAGCCCTCAATGCGGGAACACTCGTTGACCACCTTTCCCACCACATTATAGCGCATAATTTTCTCCGAGCCGACATTTCCGATAAATGCCTCGCCCCGGTGGATGCCGATTCCCATCTCCAACGCCGGATATCCCTGCTCCCGGCAAAAGGCATTGACCTCACTCATGCAGTTTTGCATAGTGATGGCCGCTGCCACCGCATCTGCGGTCTGCTCCTTTGATGTCAACGGTGCACCAAACACCGCCAGTATGCCGTCGCCAAGAAACTCAATAACCGTTCCCCGGTAGCTGGTAATGACATCCGTCATTTTGCTAAAATAAAAATTTAACAGCCTGGTCACTGCCTCTGGCTCCAAATCCTCCGACAAGGACGTAAAGCCCCGCAAATCGCAGAGCATAATCGTCAGCTCCTGCTTCTCTCCACCGATAACCGCGCCCTCAGGCTTGTCCAGAATTACCTCTAACACCTTGTCAGGAAAATACCTGCCAAACACTTGGTAAAGCAGTTCATTTCTCGACTGGAGCTGCTTGTTTAAGCGCACAATCTCCTTTGCCGCCTGTAAATCCCCCGCTTGTTTTTGCAGCATTTTTTCATAATTCTTCGTCACCTCATACTGCCATGCCATGCGTTCAATCCGCAAAATGCCGTTCCGCGTGAAAGGCTTGTTTAAAACCACCAGCGCACCTCTGGAGAAGCAGTCTTCGTCTAATGCTTCACTTCTCTCCTCCGTCATAAAAAACAACGGCACACTGGCAATGGCCTGCTGGTTCTTTAACAGCGAAAGCACAAAAAAATCCTCCGCCGCTGCCATCTGGTAATCCATAATAATCAGTGACGGCGAACTGCCTGATGTGTCCTCCTCCGCTGATAAAAGCCCCACAGCCCTCTGCACCGCCGCCGTGGACAAAAGGCAGACGGCACGCATACTTCCGGTGGAATTGATTCGCCGCTGCGCCTCTAATATATCATTTCTATCATTTCCAATAACCCAAATCGCCTTCTCCATCGATTCTCCTCTACTTGCCGCCTGCTGCCCTCATACGCCTACGCACACAACACTATGAAAGCATTTATCCTACACCTGAAAATGCCAGGAGCCCCGATAGGCGCCGGAGCTGCTTTTGGCTCCTGCTGCCTTCTTTGCCTCCTCCTTACATTTGTCGCAAAGCGTTCCCGTCCTAATTGGCGCGCCGCACCGCTCACAGGGCACCCGCACCTGAGAATTCAGCGGGATTTCCAGATACTCATCCCGGAAAAAATATTCAATAATCCTTCTCGGCACTCCCGTATCCCGCTCAATCTCCTGGGCGGAGGAAGCGCCCACCCGCTCTAAATAGTTGCGCACAGTCTGGTAATCGTCAAAGTTATCCCTGCCACAGCGCACACAGCGAAATGTACCCATGGACACATTGCGAAGCTCCTTGCAGCCGCAGTACTGGCATGCCAGCGGAATCCGGTTCATCCTTAAGGCATTGGACTTTCCACGATTTTTTTCTGCCGGATTATCCCTTGTCTCTATACTCAGTATCCGGTTGTGAGGATCCCCCGCCTGCGCATGCGGCTCTCCCTTTGCCACCATTTGCGGCGCTCCATCCCCATCCCTTAAACTGTCCGCCTCCGGTCCCTTCTCTGGCGGCGGCATCAACTGGGATAACTGCCGCTTTAACTCTTGAAAGGCACCATCTTCATTGTCCGGATAGGATATCATCTGCACATTATTCAGATAAAAACGGAAGGTATCGTTTAATTCCATCTCCTCAATCTGAAAGGGAATGATTACCTTCCTGTTACAGATGGCACTGTCAATCTCCTTTTCCACCCAGATAGAGTTTTGCGAGGTCTTGGAGAGTACCAGCAGAAAAATAGCGCAGTTTTGAATCGCCTGGGGAATCTCCCTGGCATAGCTTGAGCCCGCAGGGATCATCTCTGGCGCCTTCCAGTACTTCACGCCCATATGCTCTAATGTACTTGTTATTCGATTTACAAAACCCCTGTTCTTGGAGCTATAACTGATAAAAACCGAACCCTGCCCTGTCATCTAGGTTTCCTCCATAGCCGACTAATCATTTACACTATCTCCCCTGTCACCACCCGGTTTCTGCCAGAGGTCTTTGCGTGATACAGCCTTGCATCTGCACCCTCAATATTCTGTATCAGCGGCATATCCTTTATAAATTCCTTTACGCCGAAGGACATAGTAACCTTGATATCTGTGCCCTCAAAGGAGCAGACAGACGCCTCCACCCGTGTGCGGATTTTCTCAGCACATGCCGCTGCCTCTGACTCCGTACATCCAAGCAGCATTAGGATAAACTCCTCTCCTCCCCAGCGCACTACGATACCGCCGTCCTTCACGCTGTCCTTTAATATTCCCGCCACATGGACAAGCACTGCATCACCCGCATTGTGCCCGTATGTATCATTTACCTTTTTAAAGAAATCTATATCACACATAATCAGCGAAGCGGTCTTCTCATCCAGCTTCGGAATCACATAATCACTGAAATACTCCGAGAAGCCCCGGCGGTTTTTAAGTCCTGTCAGGGCATCCTCCTGAGACTCCGTGTACAACAAATGGGATTCCAAAGTTTTTCCGCAGAACACTGCCGCCATAGTCAGATATTTTACATCCTGCACGCCAAAGACGCTTTCCCCGTCCTCTTCCAGCTTATTAATCGCCTGGTATGCGCCAATTACCTGTCCCCTCGCATTTTCAATGGGCATACATAAAATAGATTTTGTGACAAAGCCCGTCTCCTTATCCACCTGGGGATTAAACCTGACATCCTTGTAAGGCTCGTTGATTACGATTGTCTCTTTATTAGCAATAGACGCACCCACAATGCCGCTTCCCTCCGGCACTACAATCCGCTCGCTGCCCAGCGCTGCCATAGTCCAATACTGCTTTTTGTTTCTGTCCCAGTACCAGACAGATGCCCGCTCAGAATTTACCAGCGTCCGTCCCATCTCTGTCAAAAGCATAATGGTAGCGGAAAAATCCTTCTCGTCCACCAACTGGTTCATAAAATCAAATATCTTTTCTAACATTTCCTCCGCCTGCAATGGTCTGTTGTTTTCCATATATGCCTCTCTTTCATCTGTTGGACGCTATCATCTCCGCCTTACGAATCCCTCAAAATTCTGCTCCAGATATTCCAGTGAACGTCTCTGCTCCTCCGGCAGCGTCGTCTCAATCACAATACTGCAATCCTCAAAATACCGCTGCTTATACTCTATAAACCGCTTCCAGTCAATCTTCCCGTCACCCACAGCAAGATGCTGATCTCTCTTTAAATCGTTGTCATTGATGTGGATATGCCGGATATAGGGCGCAAGCGCCTCCACCCACACATCCATCGGCGTGCCGGAAATACTGGCATGGGCATAGTCAAAGCAGACGCCATAGTTCTCATATACGCAGAGCTTCTCCGAAATCGCCTGCAAAATATCCGGGTCAGTGTCAAACATATTTTCCAGGTAAATGTCCGTATCCGGATACCTCTTTAACAGGCACTCCAAATAGTCTGACGTCATGTCCACCGCCCGCTGGTCATATGCCTTTCCAGACAAAACAGGACTAATATTCGTGTGGAACACAATACCGCGGACACCAAGCCGCACCGCAATCTTCATGCTCTGCTCCATCCGAAGCTCAGAAATCTCCCGTATCCGCAAATCCTGGCTAAACACCACAATATCAAAAAAAGCGCCGTGCATGGTACTGTACGCAGGCAGTCCCGCTGTCTGATAAAATTCAATCAGCCGGTTCATCTCCTCCGTATTCTCCAACACCTCAGGATTGAAAAAATCATTTACCTCAAAGCCTACATCATACTCCCCGGCAAGCTCCTGGTACTCCTTTAAATCCTCTGCTCTCGAAACAATCAATAATTCTCCCATAGCTCTCTGAAAACCTCCCGTTTAGTTCCCCGGTGGACGCTCCGACAATATCAGCGGCGGCTCAATTTGAATCCGGGATTTCCCCCCCCGAACCGCCTGCAGCAGCACCATATTCGGCTCCTTGTCCACATAAGGATGGACAAGCTGCATCCGCTTCGGCTCTAAGTGATAGGCAAGCAGTACACTCATAATCTCCGCCAGACGAAAGGGTTTATGTACCATATAAAAACTGCCTCCCGGCACTAACAGCCCTGCTGCATTTTTGACCACATCCTCTAAGGTACAGAGAATCTCATGCCTCGCAATATTCTTCGGCGCATAGGGATTGTGCAGACCATGGGAAGCCGTCATATAGGGTGGATTACAAGTAATAGCATGAAAAGAAGCAGCAGGAAAAAGATTTCCTGCCTCTCTGATATCGCCTTCCACAATCGTAATCCTATCATTCAATTCATTTAGAGATACGCTTCTTTTTGACATCTCTACACTCGCCGTCTGAATTTCCAGACCTATCAGCTGCGCCGCCTCCGTCTTTGCTGCCAGGAGAATCGGAATCACGGCAGTTCCCGACCCCATGTCCAGCACCTGCTGCCCCTTTTTGATAGCCCCGGCGGCAAAATTTGCCAAAAGCACGGCATCCATACCAAAGCAAAATGACTTTGTATTCTGGATAATGTGATAGCCCCGGCACTGCAAGTCATCTAAGCGTTCATCCGGTAATAAATCATTCATCATCCAGCTTGGACTTTCCCTCCTGACGCTCTAATTCCTCTAACTCCTTTAACTCCTTATCTTCAATATCCATGCGCTTTTTGCGCTTTCTCGGCTTGAAGTTCAGCTCATCCACGGCATACTCCTGAATCTCCTTGTCACCCTTTTCATCGGTAACAATCAGTTTTACCTTCTGGCGAAGCACAGACACAGAAGCCACCTCACCGGTCACCCCGTCATGGGTCTTTACCCTGTCCCCTACATTTGGCAGCTTATCATTCAAGTACTCATAAGTATCCTGCTCATGCTTTAAGCAGCACATAAGCCTGCCGCACACACCGGAAATCTTCGTAGGGTTCAGCGACAGATTCTGCTCCTTCGCCATCTTGATGGAAACTGGCACAAAATCAGATAAATGCTTGTTGCAGCATAACTCCCTGCCGCAAATGCCGATACCGCCCACCATCTTCGTCTCATCCCGGACGCCAATCTGCCGAAGTTCAATTCTTGTTCTAAACACTGCAGCCAAATCCTTAACCAAATCTCTAAAGTCAATCCTGCCGTCCGCCGTAAAATAGAACAAAACCTTATTGTTGTCGAAGGTGTACTCCGCATTAATCAGCTTCATCTTGAGGCCGCGCCTGGCAATCTTCTCCAGGCAGATGCCAAAAGCGTCCTCACTCTTCTTTTTATTATCAATATTTTTCTGCTCATCCGCCGCCGTCGCCTTCCTGATAATCGGCTTCAACGAATGGAGCAGCTTAGAATCCTCCAAGGGTCTTCTACCTAATACCACCTTACCGTATTCCACGCCTCTGGCAGTCTCCACAATCACGCCATCTCCCGTATCCAGCTCCTTATTCTCCGGATTAAAAAAATAAATCTTTCCACTGGGACGAAAACGGACTCCTATTACCTCAACCATTATAATTCTCCTTTATTGTCATCAAAAGAAGCTCCATCGCCACATCAAAATTCACGTTGGCATCCAACCGAACCTTCATCTTGTCTAACGCCTTAATCACATTATCGACTCCCTCATAGGAAATCTTGTTACTCTGCTGCTTCATCGCCTGATACTCTTCCCGGAACACCAGTTGATTCACGGAATTGGAAATCTTAAACATCAAAACATCCCGATACCACATCTGCATGATATCCATCAAATCCTGCATCTCCAGCTTATATTCAGACAGCCTCTTTGCCGCCTGGATAATCTCCTCCGTGCTCATCTTATAAATATTGCGAAGAAGCCGCACGCTGGACTCCTTGATTGCCTGATAATTCTCTGAGGTTGCAAGCCGGACGGCCTTTCCCAGATTGCCAAAGGCAAACCGCTCGCAAAAATACGCCTGCTCCTCGGGGATTCCAAGCACATCCGTCATATAGCGAAGCATATCCATCTCCCGCAACGGCTTCATGTTAAGCACAATACAGCGGGAAATAATCGTTGGCAGCAGCTTATCCACATTGTCCGTCAACAAAAAAATAATCGCATATTCCGGCGGCTCCTCAATCGTCTTCAAAAGTGCATTCTGCGCCTGTGGATTTAGAAGCTGGGCATCCGGGATAATGTAAATCTTATACCTGCTGGCATAAGGCTTCACTGTTATATCCTGGTTCACCTGATCGCGTACCTCATCCACACCAATCACACTCGGCTTCTCATGAGTCACCCAGATAATATCCGGCTGATTCCCCGAATCTGCCTGTTTACAAGAGCGGCAGGCATTACATGCGTCTGCAGTTCCCTGCTCACATTGAAGCGTCTTGGCAATCACCCTGGTCACCAGCTTCTTGCCCGTCCCCTTCTCTCCGTTCAATATATATGCATGAGAAAGCTTTCCTCTCTCGATACTCATTTTAAAATGCTGAATGATATCCTCATGTCCAATAATATCTTCAAAACCAGCCATAAACAGCACCTCCCTAAATGTCGGATACCTCTTTCATGAACAAGCATATTCGTAGTATACCATCTTTACGTGGCAATATCCAGCAGTAAACCTCTGATATCGTCAATTCTTCCAAGAATTGCCAGATGGTCCTTCTCATCCTTAATTAATTCTGACGCCAGCTCATCCAGATTTTCATCTACCTTCTTGATAATTCCGTACACCCTGTGCCTGCCCCGCCGATCTAAGAAATTCTCCCTGGAAAACTCATGGGAACGGCTTACCACCTCATTTAAAAATTCCTTCACCGTAGAGCGGTACTTCTTCATATCGCGGATATCCATATGCTCCGCAATCCGTTTCCCCTGCTCCTCAATATCCTTCATCAGACCGTTTAACTTCTCCTGAAGCTGCCCCTCCTCAATATTGCTGACCAGCGTAAATTTAAAGCTGCCGTCTGTCGGCTTTGCCGGTTGATTCGTCGTATCTACATTATTTACCTGCGCTGTTTGGTCTACACGAATACCCATATCCTATCTCTCCTTTACTATGCCATCTATCTTATAATACCTGTATCTTTTCTTCTATAACTTCTATTATTTTATCATGAATCTGCTGAATTGGCAAAGCCGCATCCACCGTCATAATCCGCTCCGGGTGCCGCGCTGCCAGCGTTCGGTAGCCCTCTGCCACCTTCTCATGGAATTCCAGACCCGCAGATTCCATTC